>DSAR01000535.1 GCA_011046405.1 Chloroflexota bacterium
AAAGTCGGCCTACGCCGACTATAAACTAACCTGCGAAGGCAGGTTTTGCAGTGCGTGATTTTTACGCGCTGTAGCCACGCGGTTTTAACCGCTGTGCGCTGTAATGTGCCATTGTCAAACTAACTACAAGATGTAAGACTTGCGCTTGTTTCATCCCTACGGCACGTTTCCATACGCGCCGTTTTTCTATGTATCTCCATTCTCTTCCAGCACGTCCAAAATATCCTCGCCATACGTCTTGCATTTCCACGGCCCCAGGCCCTCCAAGCCTTCCAACTCATCGAGCGTGTCAGGCTCCTCGTCCACCAAGGACCACAGGACGTCGTTGGTCATGATGACGGAGACGTCGACGCCTCGTTCCTCGGCTACTTCCTTGCGCCAGGCCCGCAAGGCCTCGTAACGCTCGATGTCGGTCATCGGGCGCCGGGGTGGACGCTCGGGCGGCGAGGGAATCTCGGCTCGCTCGCCTCGCTCCACGGCCTGCAAGATGTGCCGCCCATACCGGCGCACGTGATAAGATTTTATCCCCTTGATGTCGCCGACTTCATCCAAGGTCCGGGGATGGGCATGGGCCAGCGCCGTCAACGTATGGTCGCCTACGATCTTGAAATGCGGGCGATCCTGACGACGCGCTTGCCGGTCCCGCCAAATGCAAAGCTCCCGTAAAATTGCTTGCTCCCGCGGCGATAGGTCATGCGCACCCTTGACGTGCCAGAAATCGTCAGGAGAGAAATCCTCCCACATCGGTTCCGACGCGGCGATCTGCCGGAAAGCCTCCTGAGCCTCCTCCCAACGCCCCTTTCGAATCAAGGCCTCCAACTGCAAATCGCGCAAGGGCAAGAGATAGTGGGTATCCAGGCAAGCGTAGGCCCGGGCGTCGGGTTCCAGGGGCCGTTTGCCCCAATTGTAGCGCTGGTAGCGCTTGTTGGTGCGCACGTCGAAGGTCTCTTGCAAGATATTCCCCAGCCCGACACGCGGCCATCCCAGGATACGGGCAGCCCACATCGTATCAAAAAGATTCTCGAAGCGGAAATCGAAATCCCGCTTGAAACACATCACGTCGTACTCGGCGGCGTGAAAGACCTTCTGCACGCCAGGATCGGCGAAAATCGGCCCCAGCAGCGAGACGTCCACGTCGGCCAACGGGTCCACCAGGTAATCAGCCTGGGGAATCGAGATCTGGATCAGGCAGATTTGCTCCTGGTAGGCGTAGAGCGAATTCGACTCGGTATCAATGGCAAAGGTCGGTTCGCCATCCAAGATCGTCAACAACGCCTCCAACGCCTCGGTCGACTTGACCATGATTGGCTTCGGCACACGCGACATTTTCCTGTGTTGTTTGCTCATCCAAAACTCCAATGCGCTTTAAGATATCCCTTACTCCAGCTACACATTATCCGTATCATCTCAATAAACCGGGGCAAACTCGCTCGGGCCAGTCTCCTGACCGTGCCCGCTGTGGCTCGGTCGGGAGACCGGCCACAGCTCCCCAACTTATTGAGAAGATACCATTATCCCATTGTTGAAATAAGATGTCAAAGAGTAGCGAATGAGCGAATAGGCGAATCGGCGAATAGGCGAATCGGCGAATAGGCGAATCGGCGAATCAGCGAATCAGCGAATAAGCGAATCAGCGAATAGGCGAATAGGCGAATAGGCGAATCAGCGAATAAGCGAATAGGCGAAACCGGAAGTTACCCCCAATCTACCGATATACCAATCTACCGATATACCAATCTACCGATATACCAATCTACCGATATACCAATCTACCGATATACCAACCACCGTAAGCATATTGTAACGAATTTTTAACGTCCAGCACAAAATAGCTATGCTATAATGATTGCAGCGGCGGTTAAACCGTTCATTTGCCCATTTTTCACCTACTTATCTTGACAATGGCACGTTTGTCCCCGGCGAATAAATTCGCGGGCCACAACTGCAAAGTCGGCCTACGCCGACTATAAACTAACCTGCGAAGGTAGGTTTTGCAGTGCGTGATTTTTACGCGCTGTAGCCACGCGGTTTTAACCGCTGTGCGCTGTAATGCACCATTGTCAAATTATCATTGGCTCATTATGTATGCTATGCGCTTGGAATACAAATACCTCGTCCCCAATAGATCGCTTCCCCAGGTGCGGCAGGCCATCGCGCCCTTCACCGTCGCTGACCGCTACATGCTCGGCAAGCCCGGCGGATATACGGTCCGCAGCATCTACTTCGACACGAGCGAGGGTCAATCCTACGACGACAAACAGGCTGGCGTCGAGGCGCGCAATAAAGTCCGCATCCGGGGCTACAACAGTCTCCACCGCCACGCCACTATCTTCCTGGAGATCAAGCGCAAGCAAGGGCCATTCGTGTCGAAGAACAGGGCGCCGGTCGCTTGCGAGCATCTGGCGCCGCTCCTGGCTTCCGGCGATGTGGACCGATACGTCCGGCCGAAGACGGGATTTCCCAATGCGCCACACGACAGCCGTCGCTTCCTGTTCCACGTCTATCGTCTCAACCTGCGCCCGACAGCGCTCATCGTCTACGAGCGGGAGGCTTACGAGAACCGACTTGGTTTTCCCTTGCGGATCACGTTCGACAAATACGTCCGGAGCGCCCCTTTTCCGGCGCTGGACGAGTTATTCGACGAGGGGAGATTGTCGCACGCGCTCCCTGGGTATTTCATCCTGGAGGTCAAGCTGCCCGACGACGCAGCGTTCCCAGCGTGGCTGAAGCGCACGATTAGGCGCTTCGAGTTCCAACCAATGGCGCTCTCAAAATACGCCATCTGCCTGGAGAGCCAAGGGATAACCCATCGACCGAGCGGGTATGGGACGATGAGATTCTCCCGGCACGTCAGGAATTCGGTGCACGAGCGTGAGCGAATGAGCAAATGGGCCAAGTTCACATATAGGTACCCACCTCAACTTCTCGATCAGTTCGAACGATATAAATCGCAGAAAATAGAGCTGAGGTAAAGGGGAGGACATGTTCACATTTCAACAACTCCAAGCGTTTCTCATCGTTGGAGAGGGTCAGATCATCACCAAAGTCACGATAGCGTTTCTGTGCGGTCTGCTCATCTCGTTTTTCTATCGCCAGACCCATAAAGGCCTCCACTATTCCACAAACTTCAACACCGCCCTGATCGCGCTGGCGATGATCACCACAGTGGTCATCACAGTCATCGGGAACAACCTGGCCCGCGCCTTCGGCCTGGTCGGCGCGCTATCCATCATCCGCTTCCGCACCGCGATCAAGGATATGCACGACATCGTCTTCATCTTCTTCTCTCTGGCGCTTGGCATGGCGTCCGGCGTGGGCTTGCATCTTTCGGCGATTCTCGGCTGCATATTGATCGGCGTCGTCTTGTTGACCCTCTCGCGCTTCACCCTCGCCTTCCCAGAAAAACGGGAGATGATCCTTCAATTCGCCTTCGCCTCTCGTGGAGAGGCAGAGGCACCCTATCTGACAATCCTCAACGAGCATTGCGCGCGGCACAAACTGGTCAACCTGGAAACCCTCAAAAATGAGCGGTGGGACGGAGATGGGGATGGGCATCAAGATGGACACACCCAGCTGCTTGGGCTCTCTTTCTACGCTGACCTTAAACGCAACGGATCAATCGGTAAACTCGTTCGCGACCTGGGGCAAGTGGAAGGCGTCGAGCGCATCAACGTCTTCTTCGACGAAGAGCCGTTTTAAACGAGAGAGCGCCTAGGGCAAACGCATTTGGATACAATACGCTCCTAGATCCCGTCTCGGGGTCGGCTATTGCACCGAAAACTGCCATAGGCGCAGCGGTGACAGATTGCTTTACCAAATCCGTCCTCGGGGACGAGGACTAGGAGCGATAAATGCGTTCACCCTAGGAGAGCGCCAATATGAAAACGAAAACGAAAACGGGAACGGATATGATGAGGCCGCTTTTGGCATCCACGCTATTGGGATTTGCTTTGATCGTCGCTCTGTTGCTCGTCCTCGCACCAACCGCCGCGCCGCCCGCCAGCGCAGCCGCCGCCCAAATGCTGGAGCCCCCGCCCATCTATTACGTACTGGAAGGGGCCGGGGGGGATTGCCTATCGAGCACGACGCCGTGCAGCAGCGTCCAGCGGGCCATCGACCTGGCGACCAGCCTGGTATTGAGCGCAACCGGAAAAACGGCTGAAGTCCGCGTCGCCAGCGGCGTCTACACCGAGAACCTGGTCTTGACCCACAACGTCCAACTGCGCGGCGGGTGGAACGTCTCTTTCACCCACCAACAGCCGTTCAACGCGCCGAGCGTCATCGAGGGCGGCTCGGTCACCCACACCGTGCGCGTGATGGGCGACTCGGT
>DSAR01000361.1 GCA_011046405.1 Chloroflexota bacterium
CCCTCATCCACCACACTTTTCACCGTGATATCGGCCCGACAACGATCCACCAGGTCCTTGACGATCGCCAGGCCCAGGCCGGTCCCCACCTCGTCGGAGAACTTGGCGTTGGGCGCACGATAGAATTCCTCGAACAAATGCGCCAGCGCCTCCGGGGGAATGCCGATACCGGTGTCGCTCACACGGACCTCGATCTCGTCGCCCACCCGCCGGGAGAGCACCTCCACCCGTCCACCGGGCGGTGTGTACTTGGCCGCGTTCCCGATCAGGTTGACGAATATCCGGTCCAACCCGTCCTCGGTGCCCCGGACGACCAACTCGTCGCCCGAGGGCCGGTGCGCCAACGTCACCCCCTTCTCCTCGGCCTGGGGCAGGAGAAGGAGCACCGCCCGTCCCAGCGACGCGTTGAGGAGCACCGCCTGGACATCCTCGCCGGCGCCAGCCGCCGCCTTGCCAGCCGCCAGGTCGAGAAGATCGTTGATCAAATGCTCCAGGAAATCGAGCCGGCGGCTGATGCGGACGAAAATGTCGGCCTGTTTGGGCGTCATCTCACCGGCGTAACCTTTGAGCACGCCCCGCACCATCGACTGGGCGACGGCGACGGGGGAACGTAGCTCGTGGGTCGCTACACGAATAAATTGAGCCCTACCCTGCTCTCGAGTATTCACCACCTCGGTGGTCTGGATGGCCCCGATGGTCATCGCGCCCAGGTCGGCCATCGCCTCCAGCGAGTCCCTATCCGACGCTGCGAAGAATCCCGGGGAGAGGGCATAGGCGTGCAGGGTTCCCAGGGGCGTCTGACCATGCCTCAAGGGCACGCACAACGCGGACCGATAATCACCCGGCAGGTTCTCAGCTCGTGGGTCGATGCGCGCGTCTTCGATCAAAACGGAGCGACCGGCGAGAGCCTCGCGATCAACGGGACTCTCACGCACCGAGATCGACGTGGGCACATCGAGCGCTTCCGGCAGGCCGGAGGAAGACAGCATCTTCAAGCACGCACGACCCGCTTCCAGGTCACCATCATCCTCCAGCAGGCAGACCGTCACGGCATCCGCTCGCGAAATCTGTCTCGCGCCCTCGGCCAAGCGTGCCAGTACATCCTCTAATCCCAACGTGTATTCCTCATCGCTACTGGGTGCGCTGGATCAGTGCCTGCACTTTCTCCAACAAAACGTCCGGGTCGATGGGCTTTTCGACGAAATCATCCACGGGCAGGTAGACCTCGTCGGGGCCAAAGCGGAGCGACGTCGTCGTGTGAATCGCCGTCAGCATCAGGATGGGGACGTGTCGATAGGCCGCATACGCCGCGTCCGCGCTTGGATCGCGCAACTGCAGCGAGACCTGGAAACCGGCCGTCGCCGTCTCCATCATCACGTCCAGGATGATCAGGTCCGGGTCGATCTCCCTGACCTGGCGCAAACCCTCCTCGCCCGAAGACGCAGTGAACACCTCGTAATCCCGGGCCTCCAACGGCATGCGAACCGCCAGCGCCATATCGGGATCGTCCTCTATCAATAAAATCTTGGACATCGGTTCCTCCGATTCATTGAGCGTGTATGATGATCTCCAAATGAGTCCCAACCCCCACTTTAGACGCCAACTTCATCTCATCCGAGCAGGCTTTGATGTTCGGCAGCCCCATCCCCGCCCCAAAGCCCATCTCCTGCACCCATATGGGAGCGGTGGAGAATCCGGGCTGCATCGCCTGTTCGATGTCTGGAATACCCGGCCCCTTGTCCAATGCCTCGATCTTGATCCGCTGGAGCTGCACCTCCGCCACGATCTCTCCGCCATCGGTGAAAATGACGATATTCATCTCCGCTTCATAGGTGGCAATGCCCACCCGTCGAATCACCTGGGGATGAATACCCAGCCGGCTCAACGTCCGCCGCAACCCACTGGAGGCCTCCCCGGCCCGGTTGATATCTCCAGCTGCCACCCGGTAGCCAAAAACCAGGGCCACGTCGTCGGCGATGATGTCCTCGAAAATGTGGCTGGCCCGGTAGCGGTGGATCTCCTCCTCCCGGTAGTCGATCTCCAGGCGTCTGAGCATCGCCTGCGAGATATCCCCCTGGGTAATCACGCCCACCAGGCTCCCATCCCGACTGATGACGGGAAAGCGACCGAACTGGAACTGGCTAAACTTGCTCACCGCGTGCACCAGCGGTTCGTCGACGTATAAGGTCTCCGGATCGGCCGTCATCCGCTCTCGCACCATCGCCTTCATCGAATCGGTCTTCATCGCCTTGACCAGATCCTCGATGCTGATGATGCCGAGCATCCGGTCGTCCTCGACTACCGGCGTCCCGGAGATACGGTTGCTTTGCAACACCTCGCCCAACTCGGCCATCGTGATATCCGGCGAGACGGTAATCACCTCGTCCGTCATCGCCTGTTCGATCTTGATTTCGTAGGCCAACTTCTGGAGCTTGGTGATCTCCTTCTCCGTCCGCTGTTCCATCCTCTACTGCTCTCCATCCTCGAAAGCGTCTCGCCACCGGCGCAGAGTCAGTTCGAACAAACCACAACTGGGCAACCCGGCCTGGTACAACCGGCCACAAGTCTCGAACATCGTGTACTTGGAGGCCAGGAGCGGGATCTTCTTCTGCTCGGCCAATTCAATCGTCTCGGGAGCGGGAATCTTGCCCCGCACGAACATAATCGCCTTGATCCCGGCCATCTCCGCCGTCCGCACGACCTGTGGATTCGTCAAACCAGACATCAAAAGCGTGCCGTCGTGGGTGAAGGCCAGGACGTCGCTCATCAGATCGGCTCCACACCCCATCTGAATCTCTTGATCTAAATCAATATTTTCCGAAATGACCTGGCCTTCAACCGCCTTAAGGATCTCACTGAGCTTCATGTTCACCTCCTCGTATAGAATCGTATATAAGCGTTTACTCATCCGCTCCCGCTTGCATCGATTGCCAGAGCAACTCAACGACGTCCACGGCCCGAACGCGGATCTTGTGGCGCCGTGCCCCCTCCTGGAGCGTGCGCTTGCACTGCTGGCAGGCCGAGGCCACGTATCGCGCGCCGGTCGCCTCAATCTGTCGCATCCGGCGTCCCGCGACCGCTTGCGACACGCTCGCGTCGGAGATCTCCACGTCACCGCCGCCGCCGCAACACAGGGCGTTCTCGCGGTTGGCCACCACCTCTTTGAACGTCAGGCCCGGTATCAAATTCAACAACTCCCGGGGCGCATCGAAAACGCCGCTCTTGCGGCCCAGGTCACACGGATCGTGGTAGGTCACCACTTCCTCCACCGGTCCCAACTTCAGGTTTCCACTGGGCAACATACCGACCAGATACTCGGTGACGTGCTGCAACTGGATATCGGAGGCATCAACGACCTCGGGGTAAAGGTGCGACCAGGCATAATAACAGGAAGGACAACTGAAGATCACCCGCCGGGCGCCCACCCGGCGCACTTGCCGCACGTTGTGCCGGACCAACTCGAGCAGACGGTCTCCCATACCGGCCACGTAGAGCGGATAGCCACAACACCATTCATCCTCGCCCAGGACGGTGAAATTAACCTCAGCCCGTTCCAGGATCTGCACCGCCGCCTGGGGAATGCCGTACACCCGGGGATAAAAAGAGCCCACGCAGCCGATGAAGTAGACCACGTCGGCCTGCCGGCGGCGGGGCCGGACGCCCATCGGCTTATGTGGCAAGTTCTCGCTCCAGATTCGCCGGGTCATGTTTTCATCGCCGGAGATATTGTGCTTGGTGGCGACCGTCTCCTCCAGCATCTGCATCCCCGTGGGGACGTTGCTCCCATGCTGCGTGGCGTACGCCTTGAGAGCGATCATGGTATCGGTGAGAGAAATCCCCCGGGGACATCGCACCTGGCACGACTTACAGGCCGTGCACAGCCAGAAGGTCTGGCTATTGAAAACAGCCTCTTCCAGCCCCAAGCGGAGCATCTGCCACAACTGGCGCGGAGAATAATCCATCGCGTAGGCCGTGGGGCAGGAGGACGTACACGTCCCGCACTGCATGCAGGAGAACAGCTTGTCCCAATCTGGCGTCACCCGCTCCGCCAGGCTAGGATCGAAGGTCGTTGCATCTAGTGCTTCAGAACCCATCAGAATCTCCCTCAGCCGCTTGGCTACTATACCCAACGGTTTCATTACCCGACATCTCTGGATCACGAATGTCACGAATGGACAAATAACACGAATTTTGGCTTCGACTTTCAAAAAACAGGCTCTCTGGTAGTTCGCCTGGTTGGCTTAGCAAGTGGTCAGCTTTTCGCCACGAATTACACGAATTGTCACTAATTTTGGGTTTTTCGTGTTAATTCGTGCAATTCGTGGC
>DSAR01000505.1 GCA_011046405.1 Chloroflexota bacterium
CGCTGATCGATGGAGAGGCCGGGGTAGGTAAAACCCGGTTGGCGGAGGAGTTCGTCGTGTGGGCGGCGCTAGAGGGGGCGCGAGTGGCCCGGGGACAATGTATCAGCGACGTGAGCAGCGCGTATCACCCCTGGCGCGAGATATTGCGGGTGTTGATCCATTACGTGGAAGGGATGGAGCATGCGGAACTCGATATGAACCGGGTGGGGCCGATACTGGGGACGTTGCTCCCTGAATTGTGGGAGCGTGAAGATATGGCGGGGCTGGCGCCACCCGTTGAACTGAACCCGTCCGCTGCACGGCTGCGCTTGAACGCTGCCATCGCCAGCCTGCTGCAGGCGATAGCCCGGGTGCGTCCCACTGTGTTAGTCATCGAGGATGCTCACTGGGCGGATGAGGCGACGTTGGAATTGTTGCGTTACCTGACCCACGTCTCTGATCTGGGTGGGGTGTTGGTGTGTGTGACCTATCGAGAGGATGGCAGCGCCCCGGCCGATTTCCTGGCGGCGTTATCCGGCGATTCCGCTGTACACATCTCGTTACATCCTTTGTCCCCAGAACTTAGCAACGACCTGGTCAGCTCGATGCTGGGACTGGATCGGTTGCCCGCGTCGCTGGTGGAGCGGGTTCAGCGGGCGACGGGTGGAAACGCATTTTTCGTGCAGGAACTGATCCGCTCGCTGGCTGAAGATGGTCGGGTGCTCCAACGAACAGTGACCGGTTGGGCGGTCGATGCCGTCGCCCTTCAAGACACACGCTTGCCCGACAGTATTCGTCAAGTGGCGGGGCGGCGTTTGGAACATCTATCGCCAGAAACCCGGCAAGTGTTGCAATGGGCGGCCGTGGTGGGCGCACGCTTCTGGGATGGGGTGCTAAAGGAAATGAGCCGGGCGTCCCGGGAGCAGGTTCAGGCTGCATTGAGCGAGGGGCTGGAGCGAGAATTGATCTTCGAGCGGGATACGTCCGCTTTCGAGGGCCAGCGCGAGTTCTTGTTTGCCAAGCCGGCTGTGCGCGAGGTGAGCTACGAGACAGTCCCAGAACCAGAGCGACAGATCTATCACGACCGGGCCGCGACCTGGTTGTTGAGCCACAGTGATGAACGGGATAGCGAGCATCTGGGTTTGATCGCCGATCACTTGGAGCGAGCGGGACGAGCAGAGCAAGCGACGACCTATTGGCGACAGGCGGGCGAGCGGGCGGCCTTTCAATTTGCCAACGCCGAGGCGCTCGCTTACCTCACCCGCGCCTTGAACCTGGTGCCCGAGGATGATGCTGTCGAACGGTACTGGCTCCTATCGACGCGGGAGAAGGTGTATGGTCTGCAAGGCCGGCGGGATCGGCAACTTCGCGATCTGCAGACCCTGGAAGAATTGGCCGCCAGCCTGGACGACGCGGCGCGCCAGGCCGAGGTAGCCCTGCGTTGGGCCGCCTATAGCGAGGCGACCGGCGATTACCCGGGGGCCATCGGGGCGGCCCAGAACGCTATCGCTTTTTCCCAGGCGACGCAGGATGTAGCTTGCGAGGCGAACGGATATCAGAAGTGGGGGTTTGCCCTTTGGCGGCAGGGGAATTATGCCGAGGCCCACCGACGGCTGGAACGCGCGTTGGCGTTGGCCCGAGAGGTGGGGGAACGGCAGATTGAGGCCCTCAGCCTGCGCGATCTTGGCGTCGTGTTCAGTATTCAAGGTGGTTTCGCCCGGGGTCTGGACTACACACGGGCGGCCCTGGAGATTTTTAGGGAGACCGGCAATCGTCCAGACGAGGGACTGACGCTCAACAACATGGGTGTGATGTTCTCGGAACAGGGCGATTATCTCAGGGCTATCGACTATTTCGAGCAGACAGTACAGGTGGCGCGTGAGATTGGCGACCGGCTGGGGGAGACGCTGGCCCTTGCCAATCTCGGCGGGATGTATACCTCGTTGGGTGATCTTGCCAGGGGCAGGGCGTATTACGAGCAGGCATTACACATGAGCCGCGAAATCGGTGATCGGATGGACGAGGGCCTGACGTTGAGCAACCTGGGTCTGCTTTTTCACTTCCTGGGCGATGATGAGTCTGCACTGGGATATGCGCGTCAGGCTGTACGCGTCACACAGGAGATCGGGGCCAAGCGCGAAATGGCCTATGCCCAGATGAGCCTGGGTGAGGCCTTGATAGGTCTGGGCTGCCTGGTGAAGGCGGCCGAGGCCTACCAGGTTGCGCTGACGTTGTGGCACGAACTTGGGCAATCTGACGTCGTGACGAGCGTTCTGGCCGGCTTGGCCCGCGTTTCGTTGGCCCAGGGGGATTTGACCCAGGCTCAGGTCTACGTCGAGGACGTCTTGGAGCGACTGGATGAATTGGAGGGACGGGACGAGTTCTTCTACGTCTCTTTGACCTGTTACCAGGTCTTGCAGGCGCGCCAGGACCCGCGCGCGCGAGACGTCCTGGAAACAGCCTATCGTTCGTTGCAAGACCGGGCTGCCAAAATCGCCGACGAGACATGGCGGCGCTCCTTCCTGGAGAATTCGCCCGTTAACCGAGAGATCGTGCAAGCTTTTGAATCCCTGGATAGAGAGTAGTAGATGGCAAAGAATTATGCGGCAGCAGTCGATCAGGGGACGAGCAGCACCCGTTTCATGATCTTTGACCACAGCGGGCAGGTGCTCGGCGCGCACCAGATGGCGCACGAACAGATCTATCCCCGGTCTGGCTGGGTCGAGCACGACCCGATGGAAATCTGGGCCCGGACCCAGGACGTCATCGAGGGCGGGCTGGCGTCGTCGGGGGTCCAGGGGGATGAATTGGTCTCGATCGGCGTGACCAACCAACGGGAGACGAGCGTCGTCTGGAACAAGGACACCGGCGAGCCTTACTACAACGCCATGGTCTGGCAGGATACCCGCACCGACAGGATATGCAACGCCCTGGCCGAGGATGGCGGACAAGATCGTTTCCGTCCCAAGGCAGGCCTGCCGTTGGCGACCTACTTCTCTGGCCCCAAGATCAAGTGGATGCTGGATAACGTCGAGGGCGTTCGCCAGGCGGCCGAGCGGGGCGACGCCATCTTTGGCAACATCGACACCTGGCTCATCTGGTGGCTCACCGGTGGCCCCCAGGGGGGCTTGCACGTGACCGACGTCACCAACGCCAGCCGCACGATGTTGATGAACCTGGAGACGCTGGATTGGGACGAAGAGATCCTGAGGGTTATGGACGTCCCCCGCCAGATGCTCCCGGAGATCCGCCCCTCCAGCGACCCCGAACTCTACGGTACGACCTCCAAGGACGGTCCGGTGGGCGCCGCGATCCCCGTCTGCGGCGACCTGGGCGACCAGCAGGCCGCGCTCGTAGGTCAGACCTGCTACAGCCCCGGCGAGGCGAAGAACACCTATGGCACTGGTTGTTTCATGCTCTTGAACACCGGCGCCGAGATCGTCCCCTCCGCAAGCGGGCTGCTGACCACGCTGGGCTACAAATTCGGCGACGCCGACGCGGTCTACGCCCTGGAGGGCTCCATCGCCATCACCGGCGCGTTGGTCCAGTGGCTGCGCGACAACCTCAATTTCTTCGAGTTCTCCCAGCACGTCGAGGACTTCGCCCAGAAGGTCGATGACGCCGGCGGCATTTACTTCGTTCCCGCTTTCTCCGGTCTCTTCGCGCCCTACTGGAAGAGCGACGCCCGCGGCGCGATTGTCGGGCTGACCCGCTACGTCAACAAGTATCACGTCGCCCGCGCTGCCCTGGAGGCCACCGCCTACCAGACCCGCGAGGTGCTGGACGCGATGGAACAGGACTCTGGCGTCAAGCTGAAGGCGCTCAAGGTCGACGGCGGTATGGTCCACAACGAACTGTTGATGCAGTTCCAGGCCGACATCCTGGGCGTGCCCGTCATCCGCCCGACCGTCTCCGAGACGACAGCGCTGGGCGCCGCCTACGCCGCTGGCCTGGCTGTGGGCTTCTGGGACGACGTCGAATCGCTGCGCGAGAACTGGGGTGTCGACAAGACCTGGGAACCCAAGATGGACGCCGAGAGGCGCAAGGAACTCTACAAGGGTTGGAAGAAGGCCGTAGAACGGACCTTTGACTGGGTCGAGTAAGTCATTCGGATGACTCCTTGCGTTAATGAGCAGTTGTTTATGAGACGTCTCGATCCTCTCCAGGTGAAGCATCAAGGGGGAACCAGTATGGCCGTTCGGCTGTCCCGGTTCCCCCTCTTTTTAGGCCCTTACAGGGTCAACATCGACAAAACTTTGTCGATAAGTCAAACAGCGATGCCGAGCAGTTGAAACAGAGCGTACATTTGCAATCGAATAGTCTCGTAGTGAGCATCAATCGGGTGA
>DSAR01000440.1 GCA_011046405.1 Chloroflexota bacterium
CTCTCATCCTATCGTTATACCGGTGTAAGCGTGGAATCGATTCCCAGTGCACCGCACCAGACAAATGCTGGCTCTCTGCAAAGCAATCGGGGCCAATCGACAAAAACCTCGAGACAAGAGGATGGAAACCAATTGGTCGCCCCCATCTATTTGCGAGGGCAGAGCCTTGGGTCTATCGTCATAAAGCGGGATCCCGACGAAGCCCCCTGGACGACGGAGGATGTCGCGCTGCTGGATGACGTCAGCGCCCAGATCGGGTTGGCGTTAGAGAATGCCCGACTACTGGAAGAAACCCAACAACGGGCGCGACAGGATCGTATCATCGCCGACATCACCGCCCGGGTCCGTTCCTCCCTGGATCCCGAGACCATCCTGCAAACTGCCGTGCGCGAACTGGGCACCGCGCTGGGCACCGATCGCGCGTTCGTCCGATTAGGAGGAGCGCGTCAAGACGAGCAAGAAAAATGACACGATCTTGTTGGAACGTTGAAGTCAAACACTTGGCAATGAAAAGATAGTCGTGAGATTTGCCGATTCGTGTCATTCGTGTTCGTGTCATTCGTGATGGGAGCAACGTGCCATGGCTGGAAAGAACACGGTTATGAAAACTAAAGAAGAATTGACGCAAGAAATACAAAAATTGCATCGATACATCGTCCAACTACAAAAATCCGACCTGCGCTGCCACCAATGGATCGACAGCATCGCCGACCCGGTCTTGATCTTCGATCAAATGACCCATCTGTTCCTGGACTGCAACCAGGCGGCGATAGACCGCTACGGATACAGCCTGGATGAATTACGGACGATGACGCCTCATCAACTCCATCCTCCCGAAGAAATGGAAAGCGCCGAGGCGTTTATCGAGCGCCTGGAGACCCCCAGCCTGCATCGTTACACCCACGTCACGAAAGAGGGCCAACACGTTCCGGTCGAGATTCACACCAGCGACACCCTATATCGCGGCCAGTCGGCCTGGATCAGCGTCGTGAGAGATCTGTCGAAATGCCGGGAGGCCGTGGCGTCATCACAGGAGAATCAAGAGAAATATCGCGCCATCCTGGAAAACATCGAAGAAGGCTACTACGAAATGTCACCATCCGGCGACATCAAACTCTTCAACGAATCGCTGTGCCATACGTTCGGATATCCGGCCAACGAGTTGGCAGGGATGAACTACCGTCAATTGATGGACGACGCCAACGTCCAGCAGGCAACCGAGGCCTTCGATCACGTCCAGCAGACCAACAAGGCGGTCAAAGCGTCCGGTTGGGAGATTAGCACCAAGACGGGAACGAAACGAATCATCGCCATCTCCATATCGCCCATGTGCGACGCAACGGGCGAACTGCTCGGTTTTCGGGGCATCGTGCGCGACATCACCGACCGCAAGCAGGCCGAGGTCCAATACGAAAAGCTGTTGGACGCGCTGGAGCATCGCACCAACCTGCTCCACACCGCCGCCGAAGTCTCTCAAGCGGCCAGCAGCATTCTCAAACCCGAGGCGCTGTTCCCCCAGGTCGTCGATCTGGTTCGCGAACGCTTCGACCTCTACTACGTGGGCTTATTCCTGGTCGACCACGCCGGTAAATGGACAGAAGAACCGGGCAGGTGGGCTGTACTCCGGGCCGGCACCGGTGAAGCCGGTCAACAACTGTTGAAACAGGATCACAAACTGGAACTCGGGGGGAACTCGACCGTCAGTTGGGCCATCGCCCACAAAAAAGCCCGCGCCGTGTCTTTCGATGACGCCCTGCCGACCGAGACCCGGTCCGAACTGGCGCTCCCCCTCGTCGATCGCGACCATCCCATCGGCGCCCTGCTCATCCAGTCGACCCAGCCATCCGCCTTCAGCGACGAAGACGTCGCGGCGCTCCAAACGATGGCCAATCAACTGGCCAATGCCATCACCAACGCCCATCTTTACGACGCTGTCAATAGAGAGCTGGCCGAGCACAAACGGATGGAAAAAGCCCTGCGTCTCTCAGAAGAACGCCACCGCACCCTCATCGAAAACGCCAACGAGGCGATCTTCGTCGCCCAGGATGGAGAACTCAAATTCGTCAATCCTCAGCTCACAGAAATCCTGGGGTTTTCAGCCGAAACGCTCACCACCGGCCCCTTCACCCAATTCATCCACCCCGATGACCGGGAGATGGTCCAGCGCCGTCACGTCGAACGATTACAGGGCCAGGACACGCCATCTCCTTACACATTCCGCGTCGTCGACCGGGATGAACGGGTCAAGTGGGTCGAACTCAACGCCGTCGCTATCACGTGGGAAAATGAAGCAGCGACGTTGAATTTCATGACCGACGTCACCGGGCGCGTCCAGTCACGAGAGGAACAAGCACGCGCCCAGGAAGCGCTGCGCGAATCGGAGGCCAGCTTCCAACGCATCGTCTCCTCTATCACCGACATCGTGTACAGCGTCGACGGCGAGACCGGCGAATTCACCTACCTCAGCCCGTCCTTCGAGAAGGTTTTGGGTTATACGATGGAGGATATTCGAGAAATGGGTGGCCGGCGCGCCTTCCTCTCACAGGTCATCGAAGGGGACGCCTTTGCCCAACAGGAACGTCAATTCGAGGCCCTAAAAGGTCGCTCGTCCGAACAGGTTCCCACGTGGGAAGGCTGGTGGCGGTGCAAGGACGGTTCGCGCATCTGTCTGGAAGATCGCTCCATCCCGATTTACGAAGACGAGCAATTGATCAGCACCGACGGCATCCTCCGCGACATCACCGAGCGGAAGCAGGCAGAACAGGCCTTGCAAGAAAGCGAGACACGCCTGCGAACCATCGTGAACTCGCTGCAGATCGGGATCGCCATCATCGACGCCGAGACCCACCAGATCGTGGACGTCAACCCAGTGGCTGCCGATATGATCCAACTCCCAGAGGAAGAGATCGTCGGCCACATTTGCCACCAATTCATTTGTCCGGCAGCGGAGAATAACTGCCCCATCACCGATCATGGCCAACAGGTTGACGAGTCAGAGCGTGTGCTGATAAACGCCGATGGCGAAAGTCTACCCATCCTCAAAACCGTGACGCCCATCGATCTGAATGGACAGCCGCACCTGATCGAGAGCTTCTTCGACATCACTGATCGGCAGCAGGCCGAAGAGGCCCTCCGCAAAGCGCACCAGGAACTGGCCCAATACACCGACAACCTGGAACGCCGGACTGCCCAACTCCAGGTCGGCGCCGAGGTCGCCCGCGAAGCCGCCGCCATCCTCGACGTGCAACAACTCCTCGACACGGTCGTGCGTCTCATTTCTGACCGCTTCGGGTTCTACCACGCCGGCGTCTTCCTGATCGACGATCCGGGCGAGTACGCCGTCCTGCGCGCCGCATCCTCCGAGGGCGGGCAGCGCATGCTGGCTCGCAGCCACAAGCTGCGCGTCGGCAAGGTCGGCATCGTCGGTCACGTGGCCAAGTCCGGGGAGCCTCGCATCGCTCTCGACGTCGGCGAGGACGCTGTCTTCTTCGATAATCCCGACCTGCCGGATACCCATTCCGAGATGGGACTGCCGTTGAAAATCCGGGGGCAAATCATCGGCGTCCTGGACGTTCAGGATACGCGAGAGGCAGCTTTTACCGAAGATGACGTTGCAGTGCTACAGACCCTGGCCGACCAATTGGCGGTCGCGCTGGATAATGCGCGCCTCGTCGAGCGGGCCGAAACCCAACTGCGCGAGTTGAGCATCCTCTACGGCGAATACAGCGCCACCACGTGGGCCGATCTGGTGAGCCAGAAACGCTCGCTCGACTACGTCTACGACCGGGTGGACGTGCGCGAAACCAAACAAATCCCCATACCGGCCCTCGATCAGGCGCTGGCCCGGGGCGAAGTCATCGCACACATCGAACACCAAACCTCAGAAAAAATACTGGCCGCGCCGCTCAAATTGCACGATCAGATCATCGGGTCGATCGGTATCCAGGAAAACAACGGCGGACAGGGATGGTCCAGCGACGAAATCGCCCTCATCGAAGCGGTGAGCGAGCAGGTCGCCCTGGCCCTGGAAAACGCCCAGCACTTCGCCGAAACGCAGAAATCGGCCCAGCAGATGCGCATTCTGAACGAAATGGGCCAGGCGCTCACCACCCGCCTCAACGTCGACGGCGTCATCGCCGAGACCTACTGGGGCGCATCTCGCCTGCTCGATACCACCAACTTCTACATCGCGCTCTACGATCCTGACGCAGATACCATCTCCTTCCCGCTATCCGTCGAAGAGGGCATACAGGCCGATTGGCCCTCTCGCCAGGCCGGAGGCGGACTCACTGAATACATCATCCGCCACCGCACAC
>DSAR01000035.1 GCA_011046405.1 Chloroflexota bacterium
CTGCTCGGCCAGGGCGGTCAGCTCGACGACGGAGGGGACGTACCCCTCGCAGGCGGTGAGGAGGAGGAGCGTCGAGGCTACGATCAGGGTGCTCGTTGCATAGAACAGTCGCTTGTGGTTCAACATATCTACCTCCGTTACTGCACTCTCCATTCGTCTGCCGGTGGGGGTGGTTGCTGGAGGATGACGAAGGGGGGCTGTTGGGGTTGGACGGCTCGTCGCGGGCGGGGCGGTGTCCGGTGGTCGCTGCCATAGATGGCGGCCAGGAGTTCGAGCCGCTCCCGTTTCTGGCGGCCCTCCCACCACTGCCAGGCGACCACGGCCCCGACACAGCCGCAGAGCAGGGTGGAGAGCAGCAGGCCGAGGGCGAGGGTCACGGCCGTGGCGGCGCTCAGCCGGAACGGGCGGGCGACCTGGGAGGGAGGCGGGGCGGGAGTTTCCACGTTCACGTCGAGGTCGGCGAGGGTGGGGATGGTCACCTCGCGCAGGGCGATGACGCCGATCACGGCCAGGCCGACGCAGACGGCGACGACGAGGGCGAGTTTGACGGCGGCGTTGAGGGCGCGGATGGTCAGCACGGCGAGGGCGACCAGGATCAGCGCCGCGCCGGTGGCCAGGAGCAAGAATAGTTCGATGGTCATCACTGCCTCCTTTCAGTTCCCTTCTGTGCTCTTCGCGGCGGCCCGCCGCAGGGCCTCCGGGTAAGCGGGTGGATACGCGCCCGCGTCGGCTTTCACGCGTCGGTTAGCCTCCAGGAGCAGCTCCTCGTACTGGGCCTCGGTGATCTGGACCTGGGGGTGCTCGACGGCGGCGTCGAGGGCCAGGGCGATGACACGGAGCAGGTAGGCGTTGAAGGGATCCCAGGGGTTCATCGTCCATCACCTCCGGCCGCTTCTACGGCGGGAAGGGCGAACTCGTGGATGGCGCGGCTGTCCTCCGTGACGCCCAGGAGATACTCCACCGTCGTGTCCAGGGCCAGGGCGACGCGGGTCAGCGTGACGGCCGATGTGTTGGGTCGCTGCCCGGCCTCCAGCCGGTGAAGATGTCTCAGGCTGATATCGGCCCGGCGGGCGACGGCCTCGGCCGGTAGGCTGCGCTGTTTGCGCAAGGCGCGTATGCGTCCTCCGGCGAACGTCGGTTCTGATATGGGTTTGTTCATCTCTCGACCTCCCTCTATGTGATATGGACCGAAAAACAAAACAGCGGTTAGCGCATCTCTTCTGTTCCAGAGATGTGCTAACCGCTGTGTGAGACAAAAAAGCGGCTAGAAAGTGCTTATCGCGTGGATGAGCACTTGCTAACCGCTGTAATTCGAGTATAATATGGCCTGCACAGGGTTTGTTGCCCTACGCAGGGGGACTTGCGGGACTACTTTCCCAGTCTGGCGGGAGGATGGAGATTTTGCCGCAGCGAGTGCGACCCCCGTCGCTCCCGTTAATGCCTGAATCCGAATAGACTTGAGGGTGGAAACCCTCTGAACGTTGACAAACCGGTTGAAAATGTTCGATACTCGATAAGGATTTAGGCATTCAGAGCAGTCTGTGACAGCAGGCTGCTCTTTTTTTGTTTCAACCTCCTTGGGTGACCTACACTGACGCTATTTTACTACAACTCCCTTCCCCTGTCAAGGGGAAGTCGCGCCTATACCGCCTGAGCACTCGCTACGGCGTGCCCAGCCCGGCCCGGGCCTCCGCTTTGACGACAAAGTGACCGATCTCGTCGCTTTTCTCCTCCAGCACCTCGATCCCGCGAAATAGGGGCAGAAAGGCCGGTTGGGGGATCAACTCGGTGATGTGCTCTTGCTGTAGATCATAGTACACCCTTTCCAGCATCAAGCGGCAGATGTCCCGCTGCTCCTCCAGCGTGGCCTCGTCCCACAGATCGCGCAGCGTCTCCAGGTACAGCCCGGCGTCGATCACGTCCACGTTCTCCGGGACGATCAGGGTGGCCAGTTCCGCCTGGGTCGCGTCCCGCTCCCGGATGTACTCTGGCTCGTCGATGACGCCATCGGCAAAGGCGATGCCGAGCCGATGCAGTTTCCGTTCCAGATGCTGACGGCGCTCCTGCATCTGCCGACGTTCGTCCTCATTCATCACCGAGCTGCGGATCTCGTCCTGCCAGTCTTCGGGGAGGCGCATATTGCGCAGAATAGCCCCGATCTCGTCCTCCACGGTCTCGGCCCGGACGGTGGTGCCCGAGTCCGGGCAGTGCAGGCCGCGCGAGTTGGTCACGTCCCGGTAGTAGCGGTATCCACGGCAGGACTGGGCGCGAATCGTCTCACCGCAGCGGACGCAGTAGAGAATGCGGTTCAGGACGTAGGTTCTGAAGCGGGGGGAGTGACTGCGGGGGGCGCGCCGGTGGGAGGCGCGGACCTCCTGGCAGCGGTCGAAGAGCTCTTGGGAGATGATAGGCTCGTGAAGGCCGGGGAGGAGGTCGCCCTTGTACTTGACCTTGCCAAAGTAGAACTCGTTCTGAAGGAAATCGCGCACGCTGTCCTTGGACCAGCGGCGACCGGAGCGGGTGGGGAGGCGGGATTCGTTGATCAGTGCGGCGACCCGGCGGTCGGTATAGTTGCCAGTGGCGTAGGCCTCGAAGGCCTGGCGCACGACCTCGGCTTCTTCGGGGACGATCATGGCGACGCCAGATTCGGACTTGAGGTAGCCAAAGGGGAGGCGGCCGTTGTGCAGGCCTTTCAGAGCGCGCTGCTTCTTGCCCTTGCTGGTCTCAGCGGAGAGATTGTCGATGTACCATTGAGCAAAGACGGCGAGCAGGTGAAAATGGGCCTTGCCGTGGGCGGTGGTGAAATCGAAAGGTTCGGTGGCGGAGGCTAACAGGATGGAGTGGGACTCGAACAGATGGAAGTATTCGAGGATGTCGGCGATGGAACGGGAGAAGCGGTCCAGTTTGTGGAAGAGGATGACCTGAATGTCGCCAGCGAGGGCATCCTGGAGCATGCTTTGAAAGTCAGGGCGCTGATCATTGGTGCCGGAGAAGCCCGCGTCGACATATTCGTGAACGACGATCCAGCCTTTGCGCTCAGCGAACTCGCGGGTGATGCGAAGCTGGGCCTCGATGGAATGACCCTCGGCCTGTTCCTCGATGGAGACGCGGGAATAGAGGCCGACCCGCAGGGGCTGATCCTGGGCGGGCAGCTCGTTCGACCTGGCATAGTGTCTGCGTGGCATAAGACATCTCCTCAAAATCGTGTGAAAGCGGGAGCGACGGGCAGATTGTACCAGGAAAAGGGGAGACTGCCAACCGTGGAGAGAGGCTCCACGGTTGACAGGTCCGGCAAGGGTGAGAGCACCTACTTGCCAGAAGCGATGCGGCCGGCGATTCTGATGAGAATACTCAACAGAGCCGCTACGGGAGCTGTGACCTTTTTCATAGCCAACTCCTTTCGGACTTGGCCCTGCAACCGGTTGGAGGGCGGGTGGCCCCCAGGGTGACAGTGACTTGCGTGACACCGACTGTCAGGGTATCATTGCCACTGTCTACTATAAAGACGCACTGGGGAGAGAAAATTCGTCTGCTGAATGACAAAGCTCCCCTTGGTGTATGAGGTTTGTCAAGAGATTGTAAGATTTGGGCGAGATAAACGTCATGGGGGTAGGAAAGAATGATGGATGTGGCCACAAGAGACCTGGTCAAGAGCGTGAAGCAGGGCAACACCGAGGCCTTTGGGGTGTTGTTCGAGCGGTACAAGGATTCGATCTATAAAACGTCGTTGAGCATGACAGGAGATCCGGACGATGCGGAAGACTTGACGGTGGAGGCGTTTCAACGGGCGCACCGGGCGCTGCTCGAGCAAACCCAAGTGAACAAGTTCGAGGATTGGATGTATGTCATAGTAAAGAACGTCTACGTGGACGAGTGGCGGAAACGGAAACGGCGGGGTGAGGTAAGACTTGATGCAGATTTGGGGGAAAGCGAGACTTGGCTGATCGCGGATCCGGATGGGAGTTGGCAGCCGGAGGCGGTAGCGCGGGAGGAGGCGATCCAAAGATTGGTTTGGGATGGGATCAAGTTGCTGCCGTACACATATCGGATGGTGCTGGCACTGCAGATCCAGATGGGGCTGAGACCGGACGAGATCGCCGAACAGATGGGGATAAAGCGGGGGACGGTGTATACGCAGTTATCGCGGGCGCGGGATTTGATGGAGGAGAACGTGACGCTGCTGATCCTGTCCCGAGTGGGACGGCGGGCGTGTCCCAAGCTGGATGAACTGCTCAAGCGGGTGGAGCTGTGGCAATTGACGGACAGTCAGCGGAGGGGACTGCTGCGGCACATCGAGGGATGCGCAGTCTGCC
>DSAR01000269.1 GCA_011046405.1 Chloroflexota bacterium
GCGAATGGGCGAATGGCGAATGGGCGAATGGCGAATGGGCGAATGGCGAATAGGCGAATGGCGAATGGGCGAATGGCGAATGGGCGAATGGCGAATGGGCGAATGGCGAATAGGCGAATGAGCGAATGAGCGAAATCCTGTCTCTCATGCTCCTTTGGTCCTTATGCTCCTTATGCTCCTTTGCTCCTCTGCGCTCCTGTCGCTTGCGTCCTTTACCAGATATGTTCATAAACCTCGATCCGCAGCAAGCGACCGGCGCGATCCATCTCCACCGCGACGACGCCGACGCGCCAGTCCACTTGGTAGACGTTCAGGTCGTGTTCCGCCAGGTAGAGACGCGCCACGTCGATCATGCGCTGCAATTTGGCCTCGGTCACCGAGTCCTCCGGTGCGCCGAAACGCCGTCCGCGCCGGGTGCGCACCTCGAAGAAATACCAGGCCTCATCCCGGCAGGCGACGACGTCCACCTCGCCGCTCTGGCAATACCAGTTCCGCTCGACGAGGGTGTATCCACGCTGGATTAACGTATCGACAGCCAGATCCTCCCCCCGGCGGCCCAATCGGACTCTGGCGTCGCTCACCGGTGGCTCCCGTTTCTACTGTGACGCATAGTAAGCGCAGTGATCTCGCAGCAGGCAGCGCTCGCATTCGGGCGTGCGGGCGTGACAGATCGCGCGCCCATGCGCGATCAGGTTAAGGTGCAAGGGATAGTAGAGTTCTGGGGGTATGAGGTCTTCTAGTAAGGTGTGAGCTTTTTCTCGACTGGCTTTTTCCGGGATCAGCCCCAGCCGCCGGCTGACGCGATGGACGTGGGTATCGACCGGGAAGGCCGGCTTGCCCAGCGCGAAGCAGAGCACGATGGCGGCCGTCTTGGGGCCGACGCCGGGCAGATCGGTGAGCCAGCGCCGGGCCTCCTCGGTGGGCATATCGCGCAGGAAATCGAGCGTGATCTTGCCCTCCTGCTCGGTGATGGCCCGCAGCGCGCCCTGGATGCGCGGCCCCTTGGTCGGCCCCAATCCCGCCGGGCGGACCGCGTCGATCACGTCCGCCTCCGCGGCGTCCCGCACCGCCTCCCAGGAGGGGAAGCGCTCCCGCAGCTGCTCGAAGGCGACGTCCCGGTTGACGTCGTTGGTGTTCTGCGAGAGGATGGTGTTGACCAGGGTGGCGACGGGGTCGCTGGGGCGCCAGGGATGGTCGCCGTACACATCCAAGAGTAATTCGTGAGCACGTTCAATGTCTTTGGTTTCAGGTTTCATGTTTGCAAGTGTGCAAGTGTGCAAGTGGCAAGTGTGCAAGTGGCAAGTGTGCAAGTGGCAAGTGTGCAAGTGGCAAGTATGCAAGTGGCAAGTATGCAAGTGTGCAAGTCGGTTTCCTCCATTCGCCATTCGCTATTCGCTATTCGAGGTAGTCTCCACCAGCGTCTGGAAGCACGGGTCGTCGCGGCGGGTGGTCCAGCGCTGCCGCTGGATCGGCGCAAGCCCTCGTTCGAGGCGGACCACGATCTGTCTGTTGGTGAGGCGCCAGTTGGCTGATCCGGAGGGAACAACTTGAGGTATCTTCTCAATAAGTTGGGGAGCTGTGGCCGGTCTCCCGACCGAGCCACAGCGGGCACGGTCAGGAGACCGGCCCGAGCGAGTTTGCCCCGGTTTATTGAGATGATACCAACTTGAGCGTCTGTGATCTCTACGGAAACAATATCAATCCCTCTGCAGCTCTCAAGAACTGTTCCGCCGCTTTGATCGCCTTCTCGGCATCTTGTCGCGACACGTGGATGGTGGCGCCATAGTCTCCTATTCCTCGCAGCTCGAACAACCAGTTCAGATCGCGACCGTATCTTTTGTCCAGTTTCCCTGTCTTGATGAACGCTCGGTGTATGAAGGCTATCACGCCGCTGTGTTTGCCGAACTCTAATTCCTCGCACAGCAGCAGGGCTGTCGCTGCATAAAACGCTCCATAATACGCCCGCGAGGCCACAAAATCATAATAGCCTCCTTCCATCAGATCTTGGGCTGCTTGAAGAGATGCTTGGGCCCGTTCCAGGTTGGCGGTTATTTCCTCCTCATACTTGCGCGTCATAGAACTTACCCTCTCTTTTTGCGTTTCGATATAACTGTAGTTTCCCAACTGCGAACTCGCTCGCTGCTGCTGGCTTGGCCGAAACCAATTGCTCGGCCTGGAGTTGTACCGGATAGAGCAAGTCTATGATTCGCCCCAGTTCCTCGATGTGGTCGAAGGGTTCGCGCAGCAGGACCAACAGGTCAATATCGCTCTCCGCACTCGCCTGTTCGCGGGCGGCAGACCCATAGAGAACCAGCCCTTTGAACCGGGGCCCATAGTAACTCGCGAGAATATCTCGACACGTTTGAACGATCCTGTTCGTTGCCCTGGACATCTGGCTGCTCACTATGATCTCTCCTCCACCGGCCCGACCAGCGCCTGGAAGCGCGGGATGTGATTCCTCCGGGATGATGTCAAATGCTTGGCCCTATTGTGTATCATCTCAATAAACCGGGGCAAACTCGCTCGGGCCGGTCTCCCGACCGTGCCCGCTGTGGCTCGGTCGGGAGACCGGCCACAGCTCCCCAACTTATTGAGAAGATACCCTATTGTCTTGACGTGAGGGTACTCGAGTATCCGAACCCAGATGTGTGTATCGAGAACGATCATCGGGTCGTTTCCCAATCGTTTTCGGCCACGCTCTCGAGGGGAGCATGGTATTCAACCGGTGTGCCGCGCAGGGGGTAGCGGTTCTCCTCGCGGCGGGGTTGTGGGCGTGGACCTCGCGCAGCAGCGCCCGCTGCTCAGCGGTCAGGATGCGCCGGTACTCGTTGCGGATCTCGGAACCGGCCCGCTGCACGTCCTCCAGCTCAATCTGGGATTGCTGCTTGACCTGCGCCCGCCCGATGGCGTAGCGCATCACGCGACACATCTCACGGAAGACGCCGCCGCTGGTGCGCACCGCCTCCTCCAGCGCCTCGTCTGTGATCAAGCCTGGATGCATGCGCTTATGGACGAACGCGCGCATCGTGCGGTAGCCCTCGCCATCCCGCTCGTCCGCCCGGCGGTGGGGGTGGAGTTTGACGTTGGGCAGGAATATCGCCCGGTCGCGGATCGCCTCGAACTCCGCGCTGTAGAAGAGCGGGCTGGAGACGGTGTAGACGATGGCGATGTTGGGTTGGAGCATCACGCCTCGGCGCTCGTGGAAAATCTCGCACGCCCGCGCCAGGTCGGGTTTATCCAGGTCGTCGATCAGCACCAGGGGCCAGCGTTTCGTCTGGGTATAGATGGCGGTGGAGACGGTGTTGAGCAGCTCGATTAGCCCGGTGATGTCCGCCTCGATCACCTGGCGGACGGCAGTGCGAACTTTGGGCTCCAGCTTGAGCTTGAGGCCGGCCTGGGCGAAGAACCCGTCCAGCTTGCCCTCGACCTCGCTCCCGGTCAATCGGCCGGGGGTGATGGTGATCTCTTTCTCCACCTGACCGCGGAACTGGTCCAGCTCGCTCAACAACTGTTTAGGCAACTTGCCCCCACCGGCCCGGTACTGGCGGTAGATTTGCCCGCCCATCGCCAGCAGCACGTCCCGGTAATCCAGGTTGTTGACGTCTGCCTCGTCCCGAATGGTGAAATGGATCGGCCAGTATTTGGCCCGGATCTCCGGGTTGACCGCCATGCGGCGCAGTTCGGTCGACTTGCCGCAGCCCCGGTGCCCGGAGAAGCAGTACTTGGGCATATGGTAAAAGGGGGCCAGCAGGGCTTGCTCCAACTCGGCGATTGGATTGCCAGGCCGGTCGACGTAGAATGGGTTGGGCGGGCCGTCCGGCTCGACTTCCAGCGGCAAGTCCAGCTCGAAATTGAGCCAGGCGCGGCCCATGTCTTCTGCGGTGATGTACTCAAATTCCATCCGTCTCCTCCATTTCGCGTATCGCCTATCGCGTGTCGCCTATCGCCTATCGCGTATCGTCTATCGCGTGTCGTGAAAGCGCTCTGCCTCAGGTTATGTGGTTTGCTTCAAGGTAGTGGTCGCTGACGCATCCAGCTACGCCCCAGCACGGTGAATTGCTTGTGGAGCGACAATCCTTCTATTTCAAGCAGTCGCAGCAAATGTTCTCCTGCTTCCCTGGGCGTCGCCGGTTCAAAACGAAAGTAAAAGTTCATTTTCAGCATAGCAAAAAGGGTGTGTTGCCAGAGACGTAAACCCGGCGATTAAAATCGCGGGCAACCGCGTGTCGCAAGCGACACGATGCCAAGTCCACCTGCGTGGACTAGAGTCGGCGTAGGCCGACTTTGCAGGTCGTAGCAC
>DSAR01000454.1 GCA_011046405.1 Chloroflexota bacterium
CCATGATGCCTCCTTTAATACGTCCTACGTCCTACGTCCTACGTCCTACGTCCTACGTCCTACGTCTTGCGTCCTACTAGGCGGTTGAGGCTAAGAGCCGCTTAGGCCGGTGACCTGTTTGATCGCTGTCAACACGCCCAGCCCGGCTGTGATCGCCTTGCTTGGCTGGACAGGGGGCAGATGTTCCTCGCCCTCCTCGTCCACCTCGATAGGCGTCGATTGCAGGTACATATAAGCGGCTCCCGCCCCCACAATCGCGCCCAGAATACCGCCCATCAGGATCACACGCGCGCGTAATTTCATCGGAATCACCTCCTAAAACGTCCTAAGTCCTATGTCTTAACGTCCTACGTCTCACGTCCTATGTCTCACGTCCTACGTCTCACGTCTGAAGTCCTATGTCTTACGTCTCTGCGTCCAAAGTCTTTGGCGAACTGGGTCAGTGTTTCCAGCCAGGCATGGGCTGTCGCCAGGGTTGTCTGGATCCATATGAACGGCCGGATGACGTGTGCCATCGCCAATTTGACGTAGGCGCACGCCAGGTCCAGGTATGCCTGGGCCATCTTCAACCACGCCGGCAGGTTTTCTCGCCGCAATAACCACCACATCCCGTAAACCAATCCCCCGACGATGAGCAGGGGCACCAGGGCGACGATGAAGGCCTCGATCGCCAGCAGAATGATCGCCAAATCACGTATCCACGCCATAGTCCCTCCATTCAATCAAAGCAACCGGATGCCTTTAGTATACTCTTTACTCACCTATCCGTCAACCAATAGCGCGCGCCAGGCGCTTCAATGCGTCGATCAATTCCTCGCGCCAATCGGGCCCCATCGGCAGCCAGAGCTTGGCGCCACTGGTGGAGACTCGACGCCCGAACACCCGTCGCACTGCCGTCACGTCGAAGTTCCCCTCGCCAGAATGCAGGACCAGCCGCTCGCGATCGACCCCGATGGCGTCCACCCGCGCGTCCCGCGCCAGTGCCTTCAACCGGAGCTGATACATCAAATTCTCCACGCTGGGCGGCAATGGGCCGAATCGATCGGTCAACTCCTGTTCCATCTCCCGGATCTGCGCCATCGAGCCCAGCTCGGCCAGGCGCCGGTACAACTGCAAACGGAGCCGGGTGTCGGGCACGTAATCGTCGGGCAACCGCACCGCCAGCGGCAGGTCGATCCGGATGCTGCCCAGGGGCTCTGGCGGCGGTGGCTCGCCCTGGCGCCGGGCCTTCAATGCCTTCACCGATCGTGACAAAAGGCGGGTGTACAGATCGAAGCCCACCGCCGCGATCTGGCCCGATTGGCGGGTGCCCAGGATGTCGCCTGCGCCGCGAATCTCCAGGTCACGCATGGCGATGGTATATCCCGCACCCAAATTCGAGGCCTCGCGCATCGTTTCCAGGCGCTGGCGGGCCTCGCTGGTCAAGCGGGTCACACGCCCGTGGAAAAAGTAGGCGTAGGCCCGCTGGGAACCCCGTCCCACGCGCCCGCGCAACTGGTACAACTGGGCCAACCCGAAGCGATCGGCCCGCTCGACGATGAGCGTATTGGCGTTGGGGATGTCCAGCCCACTCTCGATGATGCTGGTGCAGACCAGGACGTCGATCTCGCCGACGACGAATTGCAACATCGCCTGCTCCAGGTCAGACTCCCGCATTTGCCCGTGAGCCACGGCAAACTTGGCCTCGGGCACCAGCTTCCTCAGCCGATTGGCCACCGAGCGGATGGTCTGCACCCGGTTGTGCAGGTAGAAGACCTGTCCCCCGCGCTCCAACTCCCGCCGGATGGCCCGCTGTACCAGGGAGGCGTCGTACTGCCCGGTGTACGTGCTGACCGGCAATCGCTCTTCCGGCGGCGTGTCAATGGTGCTGATGTCGCGCACGCCGGTGAGCGACATGTAGAGCGTGCGCGGGATAGGGGTGGCCGTCATCGTCAGCACATCGACCTCGGTGCGCATCTGCTTGAGGTACTCCTTGTGCGTGACCCCAAAGCGCTGCTCCTCGTCGATGACCAACAGCCCCAGGTCAGAAAACATCACGTCTTTCTGCAACAGCCGGTGGGTGCCGATGACGATGTCGACCTGGCCGGTGTACAGCCGCTCCAGGATCGACTGCTGTTCCGAGCGGGTGCGAAAACGGGAGAGCATCTCGACCTCGACCGGGAACGGGGCTAGACGTTGGCGAAAGGTCGTGTAGTGCTGCTGGGCCAGGACAGTGGTCGGCACTAGGACGGCGACCTGCTTGCCGTCCATCACCGCCTTGAAGGCCGCCCGCAGCGCGACCTCCGTCTTGCCGTATCCCACGTCGCCGCAGATGAGGCGGTCCATCGGCTTGGACTTCTCCATGTCGGCCTTGACGTCGGCGATGGCCCGCAGTTGGTCCTCTGTCTCGATGTAGGGAAAACTGGCCTCCAGTTCCGCCTGCCAATCGGTATCGGGGGCGAAGGGGTGACCCGGCGCCAGTTCGCGGGCGGCGTACAGCGCCAGCAACTCCTCGGCCACCTCCTCGGCGGCCTCCTGGGCCCGCCCCTTGACCCGCTGCCAACGGCTCCCGCCCAGCCGGTGGATCCGAGGCGGGCGGGCGTCGGCCCCGATGTAGCGGCTGATGCGATCCGCCTGGTGAATGGGCACGTACAGGCGATCGTCCTCGGCGTACTCGATCAGCAGGTACTCGCGGCTGATCCCCTCCATCGCGCGCGTGACCAGCCCCCGGAAGACACCGATCCCGTGTTCTACGTGGACCACGAAATCGCCCGGCGTGAGGTCAGAGAAATAGGTTTCGGGCGCTGCCTTGCGCCGGCGCGGTCGCGGGCGGCGGGGGACCGGGCGCCGCCAGCCGAATATCTCGGCGTCGGTCAGCAGGTACAGGGAAGAAAACGGCTGTCCCAGATCGAATCCACGCAGGATCCAGCCTTCCGCCAGCGCGCCCTTCATGAAGGTCAACGGTCCCAGCGGCATCTGGACCAGATCGTCCACCGGCGGGACGTACGCGTGCTCGCCGCCCCACAGTTCCGCCAGGCGGCGGGCCTGCTGGCTGACGACGAGCACCTGTCCGCCCGCCGCCTGGGCGCCCTCGACGTGGTCCAGGACCGCCTTGAGCTGCCCCCCGAAGTACTCGTCAGGGATGAAGCAGTCCGCCAGGAGCGAGGTCGCCGCCTCCTCCATCTCAGTGGCGCCATGCCCCAACGTCAGCACCGGGAGCGCGTGCACCCCATCCTGCCACTCATCCCATGTCAGGTAGGGACGGGGGTAATCCGGCGGCAACTGCCCACCCTCGGCCATCGCCGCTTGCATCTCGACGGCGTCCTTTTCCAGCGCGGACCAGGTCTCTCGCAGGGAGATCTCATCGTCGATGACGAGCAGGCCGCCTTTGGGGAGATAGTCCAGCAGCGTGGCTGGATGGCTGTAGAAATAGGGCAGGTAAAACTCGATCCCGGGGAAGGCCATAGCCGACGTCAGGCCCCGCTGGTGGGCTTCCAACTCCTCGCGGACGTCAGCGGGCAGATCTCGCGCCAACTGAGCCGCGACGTATTCGGCCGCCCGGGGACCGTAACGGGGGAGCGCCTCACAGGCGGGGGTGATGACCACACGCTCGACCCGCGTCTTCGAGCGCTGGGTGGCGGGTTCGAAACGGCGCAGCGATTCGATCTGGCTGCCGAAAAGCTCGATCCGCACGGGCAGCAGATCGGCCGGTGGGAAAACGTCGAGGATGCCTCCCCGGTGGCTAAACTGCCCAGGCGCCTCGACCACGCTGACCGGCTCGTAGCCCAATCCCGTCCAGCGAGTCAGCGCCTGTTCCAGGTCCAGCAACTGGCCCACCCGCAGCTCACGAGCGGTGGACTTGAATTGGCGCACCGGCAGCGTGCACTGCATCAACGCCCGCGCCGAGGCGAGCACGACGAGGGGAGAGGGCGCCGCTGCCTCTTCGGCCGCCAGGGCCGGGGGCTGCAGGGCAAAGAGCGCCTGCAGGCGGTCGGCGATGACCTCCTCGGTCCAGGGGGCGCGCTCATAGAACGTCACCAGCGGTTCCGGGAAATTCAACAGCCGCACCGAGCCTGCCGCGTCCATAGGCGCCCAATCGTGCAGGGACCGGGTCAACGACTTGGCCCGATCCACCGACCCGGTCACCAGCAGCATCGGTCGCTGCAGATCCCGGGCCAGGGCAGCCAGGAGCGCCGGACGCGCCGCCCGCATCAGCCCCAGCGGCGAAGGCGTGCCACCGCCGGTCAACTCGGCCCGCAGGTCTCGATACGGCTCCAGCCGTTCAAACGCAGCTAATAACCCCGATGCCCCCACACCACCC
>DSAR01000201.1 GCA_011046405.1 Chloroflexota bacterium
CCCATATTGCCTCATTTCCTAAATATGGCAAGTGAGATGAAGGTAACTAAGAGTATTTACACCCATTTGATTCGATCGAGGGTTTTCGAAGCAAATCGCAAGCGCAAACCGCTTAAAATGGCTCAGAACGCCCGTAGATGAACTCAAGGAAAACGAAGTTGGGGCGGACAGTGATCTTGCGTCTGCTGATGTGCGCAACAAACCGTGCAGCGGGCAATCTCGTGCGTTTAAACCCCCTTGGATTTGCTTCGTTTTCCCATCGAAACTGATAGTTGCTCAATCCCCAAATCCGAGTACAATATTGATGAACGACATGCTTCACCACGGATTAAGCGGTGGCTTGCGCGCCACATGATCTCTAACTGTGAGTGTATCAGTCACACGAGAGAGTGTAATGATCCACGAGAAGAAAGGAAAAGGAGGTTTGACCATGAAACACAACGATCAAAAGCCCACGACCAACGATGCGGGCATCCCCGTATCCAGCGACGAGTTTTCGCTCACCGTAGGACCCGATGGCCCGGTCTTGCTTCAGGATCACTATCTTCTAGAGCTGTTAGCCAACTTCAACCGGGAGATGATTCCAGATCGTCAACCTCACGCCAAGGGTTCGGGAGCCTTCGGGTACTTCCAAGCCACTGAGGACGTCAGTGCCTACACCCAGGCGGCGGTGTTCCAAGCAGGGACGAAGACCGAAGTGCTTGCCCGGTTCTCCACGGTGGCCGGCGAGAGCGGAAGCCCCGACACCTGGCGGGACGTACGAGGCTTTGCGCTCAAGTTTTACACCACCGAGGGCAACTACGACATGGTGGGAAACAACACGCCGGTATTTTTCGTGCGTGATCCCATGAAGTTCCCGCACTTCATCCACTCGCAGAAACGGCGTGCGGAAAATGGTCTGCGGGACCACGATATGCAATGGGACTTCTGGACTCTCTCACCTGAGACCGCCCATCAGGTCACCATCCTGTTTAGTGATCGCGGCATTCCTAGAAGCTATCGGCACATGAACGGCTACTCGAGCCACACCTACATGTGGATCAACGCCGAAGGCAAGCGCTTTTGGGTCAAGTACCACTTCAAGACAGATCAGGGCATCGAGAATCTCATCCAGGAGGAGGGAGACCGGATCGCCGGCGAGGACGCTGACTACCACCGCCGTGACCTGTTTGAGGCTATCGAACAGAGCGACTATCCCAGCTGGACGCTCAAAGTGCAGATCATGCCTTTAGAGGAGGCCGAAACCTACCGCTTCAACCCGTTTGACCTGACCAAGGTATGGCCCCATGCCGACTACCCTCTGCACGAGGTCGGCAAGCTGGTGTTGAATCGCAACCCGGAAGACTTTCACGCCGAGATTGAGCAGTCTGCATTCAACCCGGCCAATTTGGTGCCGGGCATCGGGCCAAGCCCAGACAAAATGCTGCTTGCCCGCTTGTTCGCATACGCTGACGCGCACCGCGCAAGATTGGGGGTCAATTACCAACAGATCCCGGTCAACCGGCCAAAGGCGCCGGTGCACAGTTATAGCAAGGGCGGTGCTATGCGGATCGACAATGCTTCTGATCCGGTGTACGCACCGAACTCGAAAGGTGGCCCCCAAGCCGACGCCGAGCAGTATCCCGAGCTCGCCACCTGGAATGCCAGTGGTGAGTTCACCCGCGCCGCCTACACCAAGCGCAAGGACGACGACGATTTTGGCCAGGCCGGCGCTTTGGTGCGCAAGGTGATGAACGATGCCCAGCGCGACCGGCTGGTCTCTAACGTGGTGGGTCACCTGAAAAACGGTGTGTCTGAACCGGTGTTGAAGCGCGCGTTCGAATACTGGCGCAACATCGACGAAGAGATCGGAGATCGCATAGCCGGGGGTGTACAGGGGAACTGATCTCGGTCAGCGTACTCGCACCCATACCTCAATTCCATCACTGATGATCGCTACGGCCCCGTGCTCGTCGGTGCGGTAGACGGCTAAGCCTTCCAGGCGCTCCAACACCGCGTCGCACGGGTGCCCGAAGCGATTGTCGGCTCCCACGCTGATCACGACCAATTCCGGCTTCACGGCGTCCAGGAATTCCGGGGTCGTGGAACTGCAACTGCCGTGGTGGGCGGCTTTCAACACGATGCTCTGCAACGATGCGCCCTGGGCCGCCAATTGGCGCTCTACGTCCGCCTCGATGTCGCCGGGCAAGAGGATCGAGAATTGCCCATAAGTGAGTCGCGCTACAATTGAGTTGTCGTTGGGATTCGGCGTCGCCCCGCCGACGAGGCGCTCGCCTGGATGTATCACTTCCATCTGCACCCCATCGTCGAACGTCAACGTCAACCCAGCTTGTCCCTGGTGGATGATCGCGCCCTCCAACTCCAGCAATTGATGCCAGTGCTGGCAAAGCGACGTCTCGCAACCCACGTCGCGATGGACGAGCGCCGAAACCCGGTACCGTTCCAACACCGGTATCAGGCCGGTGATGTGATCGGCGTCGGGATGGGTCAGCAGGACGACGTCGAGGGTGCGATCCCAGAAAGGCATCTGCCGGCCCAATTGCGCCAGCACCTGTGTCCCACTCGGCCCGCCATCGATCAGGATCTGCTTGCCCGTAGGGGTCTGGATAAAGATCGCGTCCCCCTGTCCCACGTCGAGAAAGACCACGTGTAGCCGGCCATCCGGCAGGCTGCGTCCAAAGGCGACGAGCAGCACCAGCAACACCACTGCGCCCCCGGCGACGAACTTGGCTGGCAGATTGGCGGCAAAACGGGAGCACAGTTCTTGGCGCCGCTCCTCAGCCAACATGCGCCACCAGGCCAACCCTGCCAGGAGCGCGTAATATCCCCCCACCATCCAGCTTCCCATCTGGACTGGCGCCGAGGCAAAAGGTACCTGGGCCGTCAACCGCACCATCTCGATCGTGTAGGTCAGGAACACCCAGGCTACCCAGCCCCCGATTTGTCCCAGCGGCAACCAGAGAGCGCCTAGCATCGTCGCCACGCCCCCAACGATCATCACGTAAGATTGGACGGGAAGTATGAGCAAGTTGGTGAGCAGGGTGACCAGGGAGAGGCGTCCAAAGTAGTAGAGGATGAGGGGCGTCGTCGTGATCTGGGCTGCCAGTGTGACGATCAGCGCCTCGCTGAGGAAGCCAACGGCCTTGCGGGCCTCCTTTACCGACATGAACTTGGCCAAGAAGCGCTCGAACCCTCGCTCCAGCGGGTTGGTGTAAAGCATCAATCCCAAGGTAGCGGCAAAGCTGAGTTGAAAACCCACATCCCACAGGACGTGAGGGTCGTGTAAGGTCATGAAAAAACCGGCCCCGAAGAGGGATACCGGGGCGTAGGTCGAGCGCCCAAGGTACTGGGCCAGCAGGTAGAGAATGCCCATCACCGCCGCCCGTACGACGGCCGCCGAAGCGCCGACGAAAATGGTGTAGACCATGACGCCTACAATGGCGACGATGAGCGCCCGGCGTCTCTCGAACAGACGGCTGGTCAATTTCTCGAAGATGCTGGCGATGATGGTGATGTTGAAACCGGAGATGGCAATAATGTGCGTCGTGCCGGTAGCTGCGAAATCGTCCATCAGACCGGCAGGAATGCCAGACTCGACGCCGAGGAGAATGCCTGTCAACAGCGCCGCCTGAGGTTCCGGCAGGATGGCGGCGATGGTCGCCTGGGCATAGCGCTTGAATTTGAAGAGCAGGTAAAGCGCGGGATTTGCCTGTCGTTCGGCCACAAGCGTGACCCTGGCGCGATCGATGATTGAGTAGATACCTCGCCGGGCGAGATAGTCTCTGTACGAAAAACCCTCGAGCACCGGCGGCGTATCCAATGCCCCTTCGACGCGCACCCGATCTCCATAGTGACGCCGGGGGTAGCGATGGGCTTTGACCAACACGACGCCGTCCACCGCCACGTCGGCGCCATCGGGCAACGTCAAACGCTCGGCGCGCACGCGCAGGAAGGTGCGCGTTTCCCGCTCATCCGGCTCGCCCACGATGACGCCTTCCAACGTCACCCAACCGACGTCGTTATACGTCGCCAGCGAGGTTTCGTCAAAGTGGGGTTGAGCCAGCATGAAGCGTCCGGCGCCCAAGACCAACGCCAACGCGCACCCCGCGCCGAGACGAACCCGCCCGTCGTCCCGGCCCAACCAGGCGCCGAACAGGGCGCATAGGCCCAACGCACACCAAAGCGTCCAGGGTGTGTTCGACGCCTGGGCCAAGACGATCCCGCTCGCCCAGGCCAGGGAGAGCCACACCAAGGTCATTTGCCTTCCCTCTTATCATCTCAATAAAGCGGGGGGC
>DSAR01000050.1 GCA_011046405.1 Chloroflexota bacterium
ATCCGTGTCCCTATGGATGAGGGGAAGCCGTGGCGATTGCTCTTCACCTATCACCTGGATGCTCCTTCATCCTCTGCGCAATTCAAATGACGCACTACAGTGCTGGAAAATCATCTATGGGTTTGGTTGTTGATATATTCGCTCATCTTGCTTTTACCTCGTTTACCTCGTCTGTCAAGGCCATGAAGGTTTCAGAAAACCTTTAGGGTCTGGCCGTCACGATCAGGTTGGGGCTGCGGTCGGCGTCGAATGGCGCGCCTGTCATATCGCCGTAGCAGGTGACGTGGTCAAAGCCCGCCTCTGCTAATGACGCCGTCAGTTCTGCCTGTCGCAGAGGGCGCAGCCGCGTGGACGTGACGTGTTGTTCCCATGTGCCCGCTTCCTCGCGCCGCAACGTCATCAGGTTAAAGGTCAGCTTGTCGTTGGGTTGCAAGTCGTAAAAGCGCAGGAAGAGCCACTCTGTCTCTCGCTCTCGATAGGCTTGCGGTTCCATCCAACGCTCGCCCCGCGCCATGACTGCGTCAAAGTTGCGGTTCTGGATCAGGAGCAGGCCGTCTGGCCGCAGGCAAGCGGCAAAGTCGGCCAGGGCCGCCGCCAGGGATTCAGGGGTCAGCAGGTGAGGCAGCGAGTTGCCCAGGCAGAGCAGGGCGTCAAAATTGCCCGGTGCGAACGTCCGCGCCAGCTCCCCAAAGCCGGCCGTCTCGAACCGCACATCTATGTCGGCTGCATCCGCGTTGGCCCGCGCCCGCTCGACCATCCCCGCGCTCAGATCGGCTCCCACTACCTCGTACCCTCGTTGGGCCAGCGCGATAGTGTGCATCCCTGTGCCGCAGGCGGCATCAAGCACGCGACTGGCTCCCACCGCCTGCAGCTCCCGCTCGATGAAGGGCAGTTCCGCCGCCAGGCGGGCCGGCCAGTCCACAAAGCGATCATAGTCGGCGCTGAAATCGTCGTACATCAGACCACCAGCATCCCCATATCGCGGGCGAACAGTCCCAACCGGTCGCCTGCTTGTACAGGCGTATCCAGCCCCTTGCTGACGTAGCTCTTTTGGTACTTTAGCCACGGAGCCATCGAGTTGCGGGTGGAGAGCAGCGCGCCGTTCAGAAAGATGTGGTAGATCTCGTCGGGCGAGATACTCAGCCGTTCCAGCATCGTCCCCACCGTCTCCTCTGGATGCAGTTCCAGCCGCGCCACGCTCTCCCGGTCAGGCCGGGGGTCGGGCGCGTAGCGGCGCAGGCTGCCGTACAAATGAATTTCTAGCATAAGCAGCACCCCTCAGGCTAATTGAACCCGTGCTCCTTGTGTTTCTCCGCAATGGAGGCGGCCAGGTTGTCCAGGGCTTTGAAATCAGTTTCTTTGGGGCCTCCCTTGCACAGCACAGGGTCCAATATCTCCACCTTCAGGTCTGGAATCAACCCGGCGATGCGTTCGACCACCTTGGTGTTCCAGCCATAGGAACCGATGATCGTAGCGAACTTGAGCTTGGGCCGCAAGACGTTGGCCAGGTAAGCGGCGTACGCGACGATGGGATGTGGGCCGACGTTCACCGTCGGAGCGCCAATGACGATCGTGGCAGCATCAACCAGGGTGATCGCCAGTTTCCCGATGTCGGTCACGGCCAGGTCAAACTGGTATACGGTGACGCCTCTTTCGGCCAGCGCGCCCACCAGGTATTCCACCATCTCCCTGGTGCTGCCGTGCATAGAGATATAGGGGAGCACCACCACATTCTTTGGTTTTTCCGAGACCCAACTTTGATAGGCATCCAGGATGAACGAGGGCCGGTCGTATATCGGCCCGTGGCTCGGCGCGATGAGGCCTATCTCGCGCCCCTCTATCTTTTCCATATTCTTGTGGATGATCTTGCGGAAGGGCATCATGATCTCCGCATAGTATCTCTTGGCCGCTTCGTAGACGCGTGGTTCGTCCCTCACGTACAGGTCGGTCGTGGCAACGTGGGAGCCAAAGAAATCGCACGTGAAGAGGATGTGATCTTCTTGCAGATAGGTCACCATCGTCTCGGGCCAATGAACCCAGGGCGTGTGGATAAACTCTAGCGTTTTGTCCCCCAGCGACAACGTTTCTCCGTCATCAACGGTGATGACTCGTTCCTCGGAGATACGCAGATGCTCCACGAGCATCTCTTTCCCCTTGGGGGTCGCGATGACCTGGGCGTCCTCGTACTTTTCGATCACCTGCGGAATGGTTCCAGAGTGATCCTGCTCGGCGTGGTGAGCGACGACGTAATCAATGTGCGGCACGCTCTCCAGTTGGGACATGAGAATATTGCTCATAGCGGGGTCAACTGTATCCAACAGCACTGTCTTCTCGCTTCCCTCAACCATGTAGGCATTGTAGCTTGTGCCGTCGGGCAGCGGTATCAGGGAGTCGAACAACCGCCGGTCCCAATCAACCGCCCCCATCCAATAAACACCATCTCTGATTCTTCTTGCTTTCATCGTACACCTCCTACAGTTTGTAAATACATTTGACTTACCCGTGAATCAGCGCCGGCAGGCAGCGGGTGCAGACCCACAGACTCTTGCCCTCGTGGCGGATGGGCACGAGCGGCATCTCGTTCTCGCCAGTTTCGCAGCGAAAGCAGCTCTGGGTGATATAGACCTGGCCGCGCTCGTGCATCAGCGATTCGGCCCGCTCCTCGTCAAAGGCGGGGGACTCCCGCGTCTCGATGCTCAACGCTCCGGTGGGGCAAACCGGCAGGCAGAAGCCAGCGCCGTCGCAGAGTGATTCGTCCGTCACTTTGGCCTTGCCGTCCACCAGGACGATGGCCCCTTCGGCGCACGGCGTCACGCAGGCGCCACAGCCGTTGCACAGTTCCTCGTCAATTTTTACGATTTGTCGTGTCGCCATGCGCTCACACAGCTTCTACGCTCTTGACCCCAGGAACCTGTGCCTGCAGTGCGCGCTCGATCCCCATCTTTAAAGTCATCGTAGACATGGGACAGCCCCGGCAGGCTCCGGTGAGTCGTACTGAGACGACGCCTTCGTCGTTCACGTCCACCAGCTCTACGTCTCCACCGTCCGCCTGGAGACTCGGCCTGATGCTACCCAGGCTCGTTGCTACTTGTTCCCGTAAATTGTTTTCTGCACTCATCTTTTTGATCCTCCTTTGAGGGCGACCGCAAGGGTTCGCCCCTATACAGCAATTCCCGTTATGACCTTCCCGGAAGCTCCAAATCCAGTTGCGGTAGGCGAAATTTATCGAATCATAGCCCAATTTGACAGAAAAGCAATGTTCTGGCTTCCGGGAAGGTGTGTGAGCCACCCAAAACGGGAATTGCTGGCCCCTATACATATCCAATTCCTTCTCTCAATTCGTCGTGGTATTCCCCCACACGATCTCATAGCTGCACGTGATCGCGCCCTGGGGGCAGATGGCGTCGCATAACGCACAGTAGGTGCAGTCGCTTGGGCGGACGACGAACGGGCCTTCCGGCTCCATCTCGACCGCGTTCGTGGGGCATTGCTCGACACAGGCGCCGCACCGATTGCACAGCAGCAGGTTGATTTCTGGTAGCGCCCAGTTTTCCATAACAGAACGACCACCTCTCTGATTTCAGTATAGCAGAAATGTAGTTGCTTGTCTACGACAAAAGTCGTATTGCTCAAACGAGATTCACCTAGTATACTCTAGATGACGAGAGGGTTGACGTTCAGCCTGATCGTTGCCGGCGGCATGGTGACCCCGACGCGACTCCCATTGACATATCCCTACGATGTCGTAACTGCTCAGGTCAGACCTCCGAGGTCTTTGACAACCGTTTCGCCCACTGCAAATGTTTAAAATGGCCAATGTTTTGCGCTTGAATAAGCTGCAATGAGACCTCGGAGGTCTAAATAGCTACCAAGCTGAGCAGTTACACGATGTCTTCATTGTAGGGCCGCCGTTATACATCTTTAGGTTGAGTCCCTCCCGCTCGACTTCGCCGAGCGGGTGCGGGCGGAGAAGCCCAAGAACGCTCCGCTGAACTGCGTAAGATGGTAAATTCGGTGGGTGTGCTACTCCGCTACGCTGCGTAGCGCACTACGAACGGCGCGCATATGAATGAATGAGGGAGGATGAAATGAAGCAGAAAGAAGGTCTTGGCATTGTATGTGCACTCTTGCTGTTCGTCACCTTGAGTGGATGCAGCGCGTCGGCGGGGAGAGCGAGCAGGGGGCGCAGGCGCTCCGCCAACTCGCGCTCGGCATCCGTCAGCGTCAGCCCGCAGGTGGAAAGGGCGGCTTCAGGGGTGGCGGTGAGAGTAGCGGGGGAGTCCA
>DSAR01000228.1 GCA_011046405.1 Chloroflexota bacterium
GCAACGTGGCCTGGCCCCGTTGCAGGTCCACGAGCAGGTCTCCCGAGCGTACCTGGGCCCCCACCAGGGCCCTCGCCTGGCGCTTTGCCAGCGCCTGCTCGACGATCTCCAATAATTGTCGCAGTCTCACCGGCTTGCTCAGGTAGTAGAAGGCGCCGCGATGCATCTCCTCCACCGCCACGTCGACTTTGTCGTGGGCGCGGATAACAAACATCCGGGTGACGAAGACGATCTCCACCTCGGGGCGGTTTTTCCGCAGCCAGGCGGCTACCTCGCGCCCCGACATCCCCGGCATCATGATGTCCAGGAGGGCCAGGTCGAGCGGGTGCGTTTGGGCCAGCGCCAGCGCCTGTTCGCCGCTGGCGGCGGTCAGCGTGTGGTAGCCGTGACGCGAGAGGTAGTCGGAATAGATGCTCCGTGCGTCTTCGTCGTCTTCGACGATGAGGACATGCGGGGTGCGCGTTTGCAATCGCTCGTCTTGTGCTTGGATGTTCATATGGACTTTTCTTAAGCTTGCTCCATCAAACCTTTCGTGTAACGGTTTCGTGCCCTCGTGATCCAACCCCCTCACGCTAGAAAAAGTGTCCGGTGGAGACTCTTATGATAGCATGGCGAGAATTGCCAACCCTTCATAAGTAACGAACAGATCTGCACCCACACTGGATGTCGCGGGCAATTGCCCGGCCCATTGCGACGGCACGTAGTTGAATCCATACTCACCTTTGCAAGACCAGACAAAATCTGTCACGACCTCGGGGTCTACAGCTTCGCTGCGGTGTATCAGCGCAAGCGTTTTCAAGGCCAGAAGCGTGGCGGGAATATCCGGCGCCGGTGCGCCTGGCACGATCTTGAATCCTCCTTCGCTTGACCATAGGGCCAAAACTTTTTCCTCTATTGTCTCCGGAGGGATGACGTCTGCCCCCGAAACCGACTGGAGGATCGTGAATCCGTAGATTTGCCTCATTCCGTGCAGATCGGCGGCGCTTTCCTGTTGAAGGGTGCGCGAAATTCTTTCTCTCACGGCGTCCGGCAAATCCCAGCCCATCGCTTTGGCCAGCAAGGCGAGGGGGACAAGTTCTCCATAGGCGCCGCTGTCTTCCGGCAGCCTCTGCACCTTTGAGATCGCTGTCTCCTTCAATCTGCTCACACGCTCGTCATCTGGTTTTTGATCCAACAGAACCAGACCCAGCCAGGCGAAGTAACTGTCGCCGGAATCGCTCACCCCTTCATCCATCTGAACGAATTGTTCCAGGTATGCGCCCACTTTCGCAGCATCATAGTCATCAAAACCGATCTGCCGGGCGATGACCAGCGCACAATAGGTAGCCTGGGGGTTTGGATCAGGGATCACAAAAGTAATCCAACCCTTCTCGATGCGATATCGCGCCAGACCTTGCAGTAAATCGTCCGAGTCGAGGAACGAGCTATCGACACGTTCTATGAGTTTGATGGCCTCGTACGTCAGGACAGGATCGATAGAAACCGGGCTAAACGCTTGCCCTCTCGAGCGATCGAGCGACGGAAGAACGCGCGCTGCCACGTCCCGTTTCAGTTGAGCCGGTATATCTGCAGAGCGTTCTATGCGTTCGATGACGTCCAAAAGGTCGTTGACAAACCCAGGCATCAAAGCGGTCTCCGGCAGGGAAGATAGGCTGCCTGATGCGGATAACAGAAGCGGCCCTACGTCTTCTGGGACCGCTGAGGGATCTATCATCGCCAGCGCTCTCGCTGCTGCGACGAATTGGGTGAACGCCCTGTTTGCCAGGCTGGGCGACACGTCATCCAGGTGGAAGGTCAGATACTCTTGCAGCGCTTTGGCGCTTTTCTGAAGTGTTTCGTCGGTCGAGGGGGTGCGAAGAAGGAGGAGTGTGTCAATCGCAAACTGGGTTGCGACCAGGTTTTCTTCTTCCTCTGCTCCGCCCAGGCTCATATCCGGGGCGAAGAAGCCATCGTCTCTCTGAAGCGATTCGACGAAAGCCACCGTGTCTTCCGGATTAAGAGGTGCAATGCCCAGCCTGTGCAAGGTGGCGACCGCCCAGTAGGTCTCGACGATGAGCGGCAATTCGTTCAACGGATCGTCATAAGCACCCCGTTGCTCTTTCAAGGTGTTGATCCAGGCGCCGATTGCATGGGCATTCGGGATTTCCTCTTCCAGTTCGGCCAGGATTCCAACGCTCCCATAAGTCGTGTATAGATTGGGCTGGCTGAGCAAATCGGGGCTGATCGAAGCGAAGGCGGCAATCTCATCGGTTTCCATATAACCGACGTCTAACCAGAACGCCAATCTCTTCTGCCATTGGGGATCGCCATCCAACGTTACACTCGCCGGGATCGGGTGGCTATGGTTTTGATCTGCCTCATAGACGGGCCGGCAGCAGCCGAGCAAAACGCTAACCAGAAACAGGGCGGAGACTATCCTGTATGTATAATTTGGCCAAGTAATCATCATCCCTCACTTCGGGAACTCTCGGATCGTGGTCGCTGCCCGCGCTGTGCTGGCAGCGTGGGCAGCGGCTGGCTGTCAATCGGTAAATCTCAACGACGTGTAACGCGTGTTACCATACCCACCATCTTTTCCCGCCGTTAGCTGTAACTGTGACGATCTGATTGCCAAAGCGGTGAGAGCCGGTCGCGCTGTCACTGACCGCATAGATGCTGATGTGAGAATCAGCAAATACATTGATGTAAAAATTTGATAGACTAAAGGCCCATCCAGCCGTGTTCACCCAGCCTGAATCGAATGACACTGTCTGGCCGGCGGCGCTCCACGATCCACCAATACCGCCACTGCCAGCGGTGACCGAGATGCCATGTCCCTTGAAATACCAACCCTCACTCAGTCTGATCTCATCAGAGTAATACGGGCTTGCACCAGGCCATATGGTCTTGGTGTGACCGTCTATCGTCACAGTGCCATAGAAGGGTGATACAGATAGGTGTACGTGGGTATTATCGTACTTGGTCAATACTGCGGAGCCACTCCATGGCGCCTGGGCGCTGGCGCTGTAGTAGTAATGGTAGTTATACCACCCCTTTGGAGTGATCGTCCGTTCCTCTTCTCGCCTGGCGCGTTCGAGGCGTTCAATTTCTTGCATCGTGGATTCGAGTGCTTCCTTGCCCTCGCCAATGGGATTCCCATAGGCGAAAAGTGTGTTCATACCCGTTTTCTCGACGATTTGGGCCTCGATAGGTGGCGGCGGCTCTTGAGCCATCGCCATCCCCGGCTCAATGAGCAACAGCAACAGCAACGCCAACAAAACAAGCATCGAATGCTTCTTCAGTTTCATCACTTTACCTCCCCAAAGCTTTTTCAATTTACTCAATCTTATACAAACCTACAATTTTCATAGGTCTCACGTATCTTCTCAATAAGTTGGGGAGCTGTGGCCGGTCTCCCGACCGAGCCACAGCGGGCACGGTCAGGAGACCGGCCCGAGCGAGTTTGCCCCGGTTTATTGAGATGATACGGTCTCACCTCCTTTTCTTGTCGATTGAGGATGAACCAGACGCGGTAACGGGTTGTGAGTTGTCACACAGCAATCATTATACCATAAAACCCACTCGAAAGATGGAAAAAAGTTGGAAAAATGACTTCGCAATTCATTCCAAACGATAACCACGTCCCCAGACGCACGTAATTTTTTCCCGGCCTATCTTTCCCCTCAGGTTGCTCACGGTGCGCTGGACCACCCTCTTGTCCAGCAGGGCGTCGCAGCCCCATACCTCCTGGTACAACGTCTCGTAGCGTAGCTCACCACCTCTCCCCGATGCCGGGTCAGGTGGCCTGGCCCCGTTGCAGGTCCACGAGCAGGTCTTCCACCCGCTTGAAATGGCTCAGAACGCCCGTAGGTGAACTCAAGGAAAATGAAGATGGGGTGGATAGTGATCTTGCGTCTGCTGATGCGCGCGGCAAACTGCTTGGAGCGTAACTTGACAATGTTAACTTTTATCCTGGCGAATGAATTCGCGAGCTACAGCGCGTTGGGGACGCGGTGCGAAATCCGCCTTCGCGGATTGACTTCCAGTCGCCGAAGGGCGACTTTGCAGCGCGTGTTTTTTACGCGCCGTTGCACGCGGTTTCAACCGCCGTGGGACTCGAAGTTAACATTGTCAGGGTAAACTCGTGCGTCTTAGTCCCCTTGGATTTGTTTCGTTTTCCCCATTGTTGCTGTGTTTGCGTGTTTGGCATATACTGCAAAATCGAGTATACTTCCAGTATGTGTTTGGAATCGTATTAGATTTATCTGTCGAGATGATGGGAGGTCGCTCTGGGGATTAGAC
>DSAR01000569.1 GCA_011046405.1 Chloroflexota bacterium
CTACATACGATTCGAGTTCTAGTTGTGCGATTCAGGGTTGGCGGTCAAACCTGATGCTAAGGCTGAAAGGCTTCGATGGTCATCACATTACTATTTATCCCGGCCGCATGTTGAACTTCGACAGAGATCGTCCCCTCTGTCACCGAGTAAGCAGGTAAAAGCGCTTTGACCTCGTTGCTGGCCCACGACGTCGGATCAAGCAGCATGGCCATCACCCATATGCCGCCATCAACTGAGCCGAAACCGGCGCCCTTTGCCGTAATGATCGTGTCATAACGTGAATCGAACGTGCTCGGGTCGACGTCGAGCAGGGTGGGCACTTCTAACAATACACTGGCCAGGTGGTATCCGTCCGTATTGACGTAGGCCACTTTGAACGGTTCATCGGCGGTAAACGTAACGGCTTGGGCCACCGGGAGACCTCGTTCGGGATCGACGCCAAAGAAATTGGGCAGCGCTTCTCCGTCCGGGTTCCAGGCCATCGTGACGCCCAAGCCTTGGGGTACCCGCAGCACACTGCCGTCCGCCTCGCTGAACGAGATCGGGACCGGGGCCGTGGGGCTGGTGCTGGCGACGAGCTTGAAGCCCACGGCGCTATAGTCCGATCTATAGGTGTTAAACAGGGTCGTTTCAGGCTCGTCGATGATCAGCGTGCTAAAGGCTTTGCTCAAATCCCAACTCTTGTAGGGTTCGTCCTTCTGGCTGAAAAAGGCCTCGGCAAAGTCCAGGTAAAACTTTGTCAGATTCCCCACCGTGCTGTCTATGGCGCTGGCCGGATCGGTCAGCGTGCCCAGTTTTTGCAAGACCTCTAACACAGCCCCCGGATGTTGCTCCTCCAGGAATGTGATCAGCACGACGCAAGCGTAGGCCCGATCGTAGGAGAGCCCGTTATAGTCATACAGGCCGGTATGGATGAAATCGGCGCCTGCTTCGATATAGTCGGCGGCCGAGTTGCTGTCTGGAAAGGTGACCGTCTCTGCCCAGACCGCGCTGCCCTCCATCCACCACGTCCAAGAGTTCTTGCGCGTCCGAGCGCCGTAGGACATGTTCTCGTATTGGATGATGTGGAACAATTCGTGGGCTGCTCCTGAGCGCAGATCGTCTTCTGCCATCCAGGCTGCCAGCGACATGTTCCAGTGCCAAAGCCGCCCCAGGCCGGAGACCGAGCCTTCTTCACCCAGTTTGGGATCGAGGGTGACGATGACCCAATCAGGCACGTTATAGCCCATGTTTTTGAAGCGCATGCGCGCCATCACCAGTCCTTCCAAGGCGGCCAAAGCCTTGTACTCGGGGACCTGGTCGGCGCGATAAAGGATCGAAAAGTTGTCGTTTTCGATCTTGCCGGTAGGCAAGCCAGCCCGCCACCACAGATTCTCGCCGATGTCATTGACGCGGGTTTTGATTTTCTCGCCATAGTATTCAAGCGTCTCGGTGATGGGTTGGGTGGCAGGTGATGCAGTTGCAGTCCCTTGAAGCGTCTGCGCGCCGGAATAGTCGCCGGCCTCCATGGTCAAGTACACATAGCCGGCGTTCTGGTCCACGGTGTGATAGGCCGGGACGTAGCCGCTCAACCAATAGGGGGAGGCAACGTCGTCGTTTTTGCCGTCGTCGTAAAAGGTCGGTTTGGGTATCACACCCCCTCCCTGGACGTCGTAGGGCAGGCGCAGGTGGATGTCGTGGAACAAGGCTGCCGGTTCCGGATCAAAGTAGAATTTGTGCTGGGGATAAGCGGTTGGGTCGGGCTGGTAGCCTCCGGCGGCCGGCGGTGAGACGTCGCTTCGACTGTCCAGGCGCAGGCCATACGTTCCCGTGATCGGCGGCAAAGCGCCGGGCGGTATCTCTAACATGGCCCCGTTGTTATAAAAGCGCCCCCCCACAACCGGGTCTACGTCAAACCACGAATACCAGTACAGATCGGACCCCTCATAACTCACCCGTATCTGGCAGGTCTCGACACCCCCCGACTCGGTCTCGACGTCGAAGGTATATAGCCCAGGCGTACTAAAGCGATAAGCAAACCACCATTCATAGCGATAGTCCGGATCCTGCTCGCTCCTTGTCCAGGTTTCGAACAGTCCCTCGTGTGAGGCGACGGATACTGGTGTCGGGATAAAGGAACCCGGAGTCCACAGTCCCCATTCTCCTACAGCGATGTCGAGCGGTTGCTCTGGGTCAGCGATACAGCTCCGACCACCTATTGCAGTTTTATGCCAACTCTTCCAATTGCCGAGCTCTGGCGTTTCAAAAGGCCCCAGGTTTTTGACTAGGTCGCCCAGATGAAGCAGCGCGTCTCGCTCTTGGTGCCAAAACTCATCCGTAGAACGCGGCAGCGCATACACCAGGTGATCCCGCTCGATATCGACCAATGGCAGGCGTTGTTCGCCCATCCACAGGCCGTGATGGGCCGGTATGGGCGACAGCCCACCCACGAGGGTGGCGATACTGTTATGGCCCGAGATGGTATTGTGGAGCAGATCTACTGTCGTGATGTTGCCGGCATCGGGGATGCGCCGATCCGTCGAAAAGACCCGCAGCGCACTCGGCGTATCGTCAACCCAGCTCCGCCCCACAGTACGCACCAATAGCTTGCCCGCTCCGGCCGTGATCGTGCCGGCCGCGGCCGTGTCTTGCCAGTGGGTGACGGTTCTGGCAACCGCTTCGGGACCGTTGATGACCGAAACGACGAGGGTGCCCTCTCCTACCGGATCGGGATCGACGTGGTTCCAGTCCACATTGAGGACAAAGACGTTTCCCTTGTCGTCGGCCGCCATTTGAGGCCCAGAGATCGAGCCGGCATACGCGAATCCCTCGGCTGTCGTCTGCCACGCCTGCGCGTTCTCGTCATAGACCATCATGTCCAGGCTGTAACCGTACTTTTGCTCACGGCCGTATATTTGGCGCTGGCTTTTGACCAGCGCGTACAGCCGTCCGTCCGAGTCTACAATCCATTCCTGCATGGTTCCCGGCGGCGGATCAATGCCGCGCAGCACTTCGAAGGTGGCGGTATCGAGCTGGCGCAGCACAGGCGCGTGGATGCACTCTACCCACACTGTACGGTCTGCCGGCGAGAAATGCGTCTGACCCATTGTATAGCAGGTGCTGGTGTCCTGATACACCGTGCTCGTTTCGGCTTTTCCCGAGCTGCCTTGATAGGGCTCGACGCGCACCAGGGATGCCATTTCGTTAGGAAAATTCCAGGGATTGAGGGACAGGTACAAGACCCCCGTATCTGGCTCTACCGTCATAGAAAAATCAGAAACAGAAAACCCGTTGAGATAGCCTGTTGACCCCAAGTATGAAAATAGCGTTTCGCGCTCTGCGCCTGGCGGGCGGCGATAGAGGGTGATGCTGCGACCATCTAATGTGCGGGCCAGGTACAGGTTGCCCGCATTGTCCACACTCATGCGGATTATGCCGTCGATAGGCACGCTTGTCCAGTCGTCGCCAAAGCGTCCAGTCAGCGCTTCTCCAGACAGGCCAAACAATGAAAAGTGTTCAATCTGCGCCTCGATCGTCCGGGTGGGTGTATAGACCTGGGTGGGCAGCGACTGCCAGCTTCCATCGGCGGCCTGGACGCGCGCCTCCAGCTCGGAGGGAATCACGGCCACCAGGTCTTTGGGGCTGTAATGGAACGTCAGCGTAGCCGGTTGCTTGAGTTGCGTCACAGGCTGTCCCAGATCGTCTTGGGCCTCAATCTCGAGCATAAAGTCGAGGTCCAAGTCGCCCTGGGGTGGGGTGTCATCGGCGTTGGACAGCGTCACAAGAGTCTGCCTGGTTAACGCCCCCGGCGGCAGCGAAACCGACATACGTCCGTCGGGGAGGGTCACTGTGCCGCCTTCGGGTGGCACCCAAACACTGATGCTCTGGGGCACCCAATTTGACATCACCAGGGGTAGATAGATGTGATGGTCATCCTGTTGGCTAGACGTGGACGCGGCTGCTTTTCCTTGATCACTTGTGCTGGCGGGCAAATCGAATATGTCCGGCGTGGTCTGGCTCGCCGGCGCCGGCGCGGCCACCATCGGCACAGCCGATACCGGCATGAATGATAGACATAAAATCAGCATAAAGATGATTCGCGCGAAGTTGCGCCCGGCTCTTGATTTGCGTACAAGTTGCATTTTCATCTTTCTCCTTTTATGACGTATCCTCTCAATGAGTCGGGGAGAAGGATGGAGCGGGCGAACGTCGTGTGTCCGCAGCATCCTGCTGGCATCCTAGGCCGTCAAGATGACGCGGATGTACCACCCGATCCTTCCCTTACCCCTGTTTATAAG
>DSAR01000151.1 GCA_011046405.1 Chloroflexota bacterium
CTACATGTTGGGGAGGGCGAATTTTTTCACGCATATGTAGGGATCAAGATGTCACTTTTGCCATCTTTTCCGTTTTGCACCCAATGGCGCCTCGCTCACCCTTTTCGTCAATGGGAAAGAGTTAGCCAGCGTCGAAGATGCTACTTTTTCGTCGGGCGACATCGGTCTGACGGCCACGACCTACGAGTCCACGCCCACCGAGATTCACTTCGATAACCTGATCGTCAGCAAACCATAGCCTATCCCGAACGAAGCCGCTCCGCTTCCGAGCCGGAACCAATAAAGAGCACCTCGTATGCAAAATTCTTGCACAAAAAACAAGAATTTAACCGGATAGGCGCTATCGAATTCTCCAAACTCTGACCCTTCTCTTGGAGAAGGGCCTTCGGCGTCCAATGCGGCGCATCCGTCCGACCGATCACGAGTACGACGGCCCGCCGCCCCGCGACCTGAAATAGTTTGAACTAAGTGCGATCTACAGGAGGAAACGATGAATAAAACGTTCGTTCAGACGATTTTCGCCCGCCGCAGCATCCGCAAGTACACCGACGAAGCAGTTAGCCAGGAGAACATCCAGACCCTGTTGGAGGCGGCGATGGCGGCCCCCTCCGCCTCGAACCGCAAACCGTGGCAGTTCGTCGTCGTGACCAAGCGAGAGACGCTGGACCTGCTGGCCGAGCAGCATCCCCACGGCAAGATGCTGGCGGATGCGACGCTGGGCATCGCGGTCTGCGGCGATCTGACAGAGATGGAGCGGTACTGGGTTCAGGATTGCTCGGCCGCCACCGAGAACCTGTTGCTGGCGGCGACCGCGCTGGGACTGGGCGCGGTCTGGCTGGGCGTCTACCCCCGGGATGAGCGGATCGCCGTCGTCCGTGATATTCTGGCGCTGCCGGAGCACATCACCCCGCTCAACGTGATCGCTATCGGACATCCCGCCGAGGAAAAAGAGCCGCGCACCCAATATGACGAGGCCCGCGTCCATTGGGAACGGTGGTAGGGAAAGATGAATCTACGTCACTTTGTCGCCTGGGCCCAGGAACAGGAAGAACTGCTTGTGGTCGACTCCGCGCTCAATCCACACCTGGAAATGGCCCGCGCGATGCACGCCCTGGATGGCCGGCCGGTGCTTTTCAACGCGCTGACCGGTCATCCCAATTGGCGCGCTTTGTCCGGCGTGTGCGCGCGGCGGGAGCACTTCGCGGTCGCGCTGGGATGCCGGGCGTCGGACCTGGTGCATCGCATGGCCGAGGCGTTGGCGAATCCCGCGCCGCCAGCGCTCACGAGCGGCGAAGCGCTATGTCAAGAGGTCGCGGCGGACCGTGTAGACCTGACCCACTTGCCCATCCCGCGCTATCACGCCCGGGACGGTGGGCGCTACGTGACCTCCGGCATCGCTGTAATTGAGGACCCCGACTACGGACGCAACGTCGCGTTTCACCGCCTGATGATCCTGGACGCGCGTCGCGTCGCCGCCCGCATCGTCGAAAACAGGGGGACGCATACGGCGTGGGCCAAGACCGACCGTGACGTGCCGGTCGCCATCGCAATAGGCTGCCCGATCCAGGTGTTGTTAGCGGCGGCGATGAGCCCGCCCAAGGGCGTGGACGAGCTCGCCATCGCCCAGGCCATGGCGCCCACGCCGTTGGCGGCGTGTCAGACGGTCGATTTGGCCGTCCCTGCCGAAGCCGAGATCATCCTGGAAGGGCGCATCACCCACACGCTGGCGGACGAAGGCCCTTTTCCTGACCTGACGGAGACGATGGACGTCGTGCGGCGCCAGCCGGTCATCGAGATCGACCGCTTCACCCACCGGCGCGCGCCGATCTTTCACGCGCTGCTCCCCGGTGGGATGGAGCACAAGCATCTGATGGGTATGCCCCGCGAACCGACCATCTTCGCCGCCGTCGACGAGGTCTGTCGCTGTACCGGCGTCTACATCACGCCCGGCGGCGCGTCGTGGTTGCACGTCGTGGTGCAGATCGAAAAGCAGCACGACGACGATGGGCAAAAGGCCATTGAGGCCGCCTTCCGGGGGCATAGCTCGCTCAAGCACGTAGTCATCGTCGATACCGACATCGACATCTACGACAGCACCGACGTGGAATGGGCCATCGCCACGCGCTTCCAGGCCGACCGGGATCTGCGCGTTTTCACCGACCAGCCCAGCAGCAGCCTGGATCCGTCGGCGACCCAAATACCCGGGGAGAAGTCCCGCACGGCCAAGATGGGGTTAGACGCGACTGCCCCCCTGAACGCCGCTCGAAAGGCTTACCAAAAAGTCGAGTATGAAGCGCTAGACCTGTCACAGTACAACTTGAAGCGTGGGACAACCGTGTAGAGATTGCTTGCATTATGTTTTACTTTAGTGTATAGTAGTACAGAGTCCCGATAAAGGACTTGGCAAGTCGTAGAGTTCAATGCTAAGGCTGGGGAGTTACAAGGAGGTAGACAATGGACATTATCAGGGTCGCTTCATCTTCTCGCTCAACAGCGGTGGCGGGCGCCATCGCGGGCGTCGTGCGAGAACAGGGTCGCGTGGATGTGCAGGCCATTGGCGCGGGCGCCGTCAATCAGGCGGTCAAAGCCGTGACCATCGCTCGCGGGTACCTGGAGCTGGATGGTATCGACATCATCTGTATACCTGAGTTCGTCGAGGTATTGATCGATGGTCAAGAAAGGACGGCAGTTCGCCTGAAGGTCGAAACAAGGCTCACTAGCAGCCCGACGCCTTGGACGGAGGACGAAGAAGACGAAGAAGACGAAGAAGACGAAGAAGCATACGACTACGAAGCGTACGACGAAGAAGAGATAGACGAATTCGAAGAAGATTAGATCTGCATATCCACAGTACAGCCTCCGATGGCGTCAATACCCCATCGGAGGTTGTTCAATTAGCGCTGGCTTATGGGCTAGACGTGATAGCGCTCACCGATCACGACACGGTGGGGGGGGTTGCCGAGGCCCAGCAAGCAGCGGCGCAGCAAGCAGCGGCCCAGCAAGCAGCGGCGCACGCTGAGGACACGTTGTCGCTGGAAGTCATCGCCGGCGTGGAGATCAACGCAGAGGGATCCTGGGGGGACCTTCACTTCCTGGGCTATTATCTCGACCTGGAAAGCCCCCTCTTGCTGGAGCGTCTGGCACACATGCGCGACGCGCGGGTGGATCGCGCCAGAGAGATGGTGAGTCACCTGCGCTCGATGGGCATGCGACTGGATTGGGAAGAAGTTGCTGCCATAGCCAGAGGCGATAGCATTGGACGGCCCCACGTGGCCCGTGCACTGTGCAACCGGGGTTACGTGAGGACGATGCAAGAAGCTTTCGATCGCTTCATCGGCCGAGATGGGCCAGCTTACGTACCCCGCCGCCGGATGACGCCTTCCCAGGCTATCGAGACCATTTTTGAAGCTGGTGGCGTGCCGGTGCTGGCCCATCCCGTCCACTCCGGGGGTGGTGCCACGTCCCGTATACCGGAGTTTGTGACGTACGGGCTGCGCGGACTTGAGGTCTACTATCCCCATCACAGCCCGGAGGACGTCGACTTTTTGCTGTCGCTGTGCCAGAAACACGGCCTATTGGCTACCGGCGGCTCGGACTATCACAGCCCCTCGGCCCACGCGGGCGTCTCGCTGGGCACGTTGGACGTGCCTTATGCCTGTTTCGAAGCCCTGCGAGACGCTGCCCTATCCTCCTCTTAACGACTCCCCTAGACCTATTCACTGGCCCAGTTTTCAACCATCAGTTCCGGCACTCTCAGAAACTCACGCTCGTTGTTTGTCACCAAGATTGCACCCAAACTCGCGGCGTGAGCCGCGATCAGCATATCCATGGCGCCAATCGGTCTCCCTTCTTTCTCAAGCGCCGCCCTGATCTCGCCATAGACCTGCGCGGCCTCTTCGTCGAACGGTGACACGAGCAGTGGCAGCAAGAACTGCTCTAACTGCGTTCTTGCCATAAAAGGGGCCAGGTTAAAATCCCGGCTGATCCGTTCAGTGATTGCATTTTCGGGCGACTTCGCTTCCAGTCGTTCAATTGCACTTTTTTCGTATCATCTCAATAAACCGGGGTAAACTCGCTCGGGCCGGTCTCCTGACCGTGCCCGCTGTGGCTCGGTCGGGAGACCGGCCACAGCTCCCCAACTTATTGAGAAGATACCTTTTTTCCATTTGATTCTCCTCCTGTGGTCTATAACAGCCTATATTCTAATTCTACCACGGTGGGTCATTTGAACCAATAGGAAATGCCCATGCCGAG
>DSAR01000396.1 GCA_011046405.1 Chloroflexota bacterium
CCGTTCGACGATGACGCCGCGACCTTCGCCTGCGATGATCGCATCCTCAACGCGGTTTGGGACCTGTGCAAATACAGTATTCAAGCGACCAGCTTCTGCGGCGTCTACGTCGATGGTGACCGCGAACGCATCCCCTACGAGGGTGACGCGTACATCAACCAGCTCTGCCACTATGGCGTCGACCGGGAATACGCCCTGGCCCGTTACACCCACGAGTACCTTATCACGCACCCGACGTGGCCCACCGAATGGATCCTCCACTCGCTCCTTATGGCTTGGGACGACTACCTCTACACCGGCGACCCTGAATCCATGGCGCATTACTACGAGGACCTTCGCGCCAAGACGCTGCGGGCCCTGGCCCGCGAGGATGGGTTGATCTCCACGGCTCGCCCGCAGAGCCGCGAGTTTCTGCGATCCATCCACATCGACCGCGCCATCCGCGACCTGGTCGATTGGCCGCCGGCAGCCTTTACGCGAAACGGCCTCTACGGTGAACGGGACGGGTACGACATGCGGCCGGTCAATACCGTGATTAATGCCTTTGGCTACCGGGCTCTGGTGTGCCTGCGGCAGATCGCCCTGGCGCTCGGCAAGCGGGAGGACGCCGCCGACCTGGCCGGCCGGATCGCCGTGGTGCGCCGGTCATTCAACGAGACCTTCTTCGATCCCGACCGCGGCGTTTACGTGGATGGCGAGGGTGCCACACACGCCGCCCTGCACGCCAATCTCTTTCCCGTGGCGTTCGACCTGGTCCCCGAAGATCACCTGCCCGGTGTCCTCCATTACGTGGAATCCCGCGGCATGGCGTGCAGCGTCTACGGGGCGCACCACCTGCTTGACGGCCTTTACGCCGCGGGGCGCGAGGATTACGCCCTGTCGTTGATGACGGCCCTGCATGACCGGAGCTGGTTCAACATGCTCCGGACCGGCTCGACGGTCACGCTGGAGGCGTGGGACTGGAAGTTCAAGAACAACCTGGACTGGAACCACGCCTGGGGCGCAGCGCCGGCGAACATTATCCCGCGACGGCTGGTCGGCGTCGAGCCGCTCGAACCCGGTTGCGGCCGCATCCGCATCCAGCCCCGGCCGGGCCGATTGCGGTGGTTCCACGCCAAGGTGCCCACCATCCGCGGCCCCGTCGTCGTCGATTTCCATCGAAGTCAAGGCCGGGTCGCGCTGGAACTGGACCTGCCCGGCAACCTGATCGCCGAGGTTCACCCGCCCCTCCCGGACGATGGGGATGGGCTTCTGATGTGGCTCGATAGTCGACGGTCCACCACCACGTCAAGGAGGGGCGTCCTGACGCTGGGCTCCGGACGGCACCGCATCGAGTGTCGCGTGCCGTAGAGAGTGGCGCCTAGAATTGCCACTTCGACCACCTCGTAACCTGTGGAAGTAGAGTCAACGCTCGCCGCCCATTCCGCTGAGCTCAAAAGAGCGAAGCAATCCCCGAACTGTGGCAGGCATTCCAATTGAGTTTAGGGCGGAGCTCCTGCAGTTCACCCAGGTAGCCCAGTTCAGATGCCAAGACGCTGAGTTGCAGACGGTTTAGCACCTCTGCCGTAATAGGGCGTTTGCCGTCCCAGAAAATGAACGACCCCAGAAATTCCTGTCCAGGCGGACTGTGAAGGCATTCTTGAATCAGCTCTGCCTCCCGATGGGAGTTGCAGGGCACGAAATAGACTGTGTCGTCGAAGACAACCGGCCTGCCCCCGCGGGGCCCAACGACCCGAAAGCGCAGTCGTTTGTATAGCCCGCAGATAGCCACCTTCCAGGGCGCGAAAGTATACTCCCCAACGCCAAAAACCGAGAATGGAGGCCGTCGTCGATAAATGGAACTCCGCCTTGAATCTAGCAGATTCTTGTGTTTTTGCAGATAGGCCCATGTTCGCGGTGCGGTATGTTTGATGTGATACGTCGACTCACCTGTTGTAGACTGGGTTACGAGCATGTACCGATCCGCCTTTGCAGCGGGGCCGTTTGCAATGCCAGATCCTTTCAGCATGGGGTAAACATGAGCTTGTTCGATCTCTACAGACTCTCCGAGCCCATTCTGAAGGCTCCCCTCAGTGTGAGTGAACTCCATCACTCTCGCACAGTCATGCTTGACACCCGACCGCCAAGTATAAGCCGTCGGTGCTCCTGGCTCAGACAAAAGGTCTTCGTGCCTCAGGAAGCCAGCGATATCAGATAGGAGCATCTCGCGCAGGTATCCTATAGAATGGTCGACCCGCGCAGGATCCTCTAAACTGTGTACCTTGCAGCTCTTTGTGCTCGTTCCTGGGCCAAAGTCGCATACCAACAAACAGGCGTCTACACTAACACCGAAATCCTTCTTGGCGTCAAAACAGTACGAGTCAGCATCTGCAATCGGCAAGTTCTCTTTCCACGCATGAAGTAGTACCTTGCGAGCTACGGACCGTTTGAGAAGCATGCTGATCGTGCCGTGTCGCTCTGTCAGCCATTTCATAAGGTGAATTACCATCCACTCAGCGATATCGAAATTCCCTTTTCCCGTAATTGCATCTAATCCTCGATGGTTCTGGAAATTAGACCTCTTGGGGGCATTTGATCCCTTGAGCCTACCTAGCTGTGATGTCGTTACCCACGGGGGATTTCCTATGACTAGGATCGGCTCGGACAGATCCCGGAAGACGGTTTTCCAGTCATATCTAAAAAAATCTGCCAGTCTCATGTCGACCGTTGCGACATGACGCAATCTAGCTAGGCGATCAGTGGCCTCGCGGAAATATTCTTGATTAATTTCAAGCCCGACAACATTCTGCACATTCGGAAACGCCTGCAACGTCGCTTCTATAAATGTCCCGCACCCACATGTGGGCTCGACTATAGACGCCGGGGAAACGCCACGCCCTTTCAAGACGCTCACCACTCTAGTCGCCAGCTTCTTGGGCGTCTGAAAGTCCCCGAACTCGATAGCACTATCTTGTCTCGTGCGCATCTTCAACGTAGGCGGTACACACCCTCGACTGCTCCTGCTTGATCAATCACACGCTTATACTGCAATCGCCACTGCAGCGCATTTGAGATCGTCAAATAGCCTATTGGGGGGCGTTTCACCATGATCGACTTTGCTATCTTGGCGGCCTGAACATCGTCGACCGGCAAATACCTGTCGTGCATGAAGGCTATTAGATCATCGTCATTGCCACCATTATCTAGAATGGCGTTTATGCCGCGAGTGGTCTGGTAGTCTCCGGTCCGCTCAGCATCCACATAGATAACATGCATAATCTCAAGGCGGGCTGTCTTCAGGGCGTGGTCATCGGTCTTATCGTATACAAATACGAGTAGCGCATACCCAAGCCCATATATTTTCTGCTCGGCAGACCTAAATGGACAAGACGACTGGGGCTGCCGGATACTCGTGGTCTTCATATCGACGTTGAGCCCGGGCAAATCAATTCCCTTTGCAGAATTCCCTAGCTCCAATGTGAATCGTTCTTCCAGGTAAACCCGAAATCTGTGTTCCAGGTAAGTCCCGACGGCCTTGCCGTCCGTCACCCCGTACATACTTGGCTCGCTACGGTCCGATTCAACCCGAGCGAATTCGGCCGCTGCAGTCTTCAGCCTGTCGATGGTCAGCCTCACTTTCATGCACACATTATGTGGGACCAGGTGCCGGCCCACAAGCACAAACTCACACCTGCCCAAAAAGTCGACGGAGACGTCGTCTCTTCGGTGCCTGTCAAGAGCCACCCCTGGCCGTCTAGACTCAGGTTGACATCCACAAGATCTGCAAACACCATCTTACAGGTGCCTGTACATCAATCCACCTCGTACTCAACGTTCCCGTCGCTATCATATCCAGTGCCGCGTGCCGTAGAAGCGGCGAGTCGCGCCGTGGCTCAGTAGCGGTAATGATCCGGCTTGTAGGGTCCTTCGACGGGCACGCCCAGGTACTCGGCCTGCTTGGGGGTCAGCTTGGTCAGCTTGGCCTTCAGCCAGGCCAGGTGCAGCCGGGCGACCTCCTCATCCAGCTTTTTGGGCAGCGTGTACACATCGGGTTTGAGGTCCTCGGTGGCAAGCATGATCTGGGCCAGGCACTGGTTCGTAAAGCTGTTACTCATCACAAACGAGGGATGCCCCGTTGCGCACCCCAGGTTGACCAGCCGCCCTTCGGCCAGCAGGATAATCGACCGGCCGCTTTTCAGCGTCCACTGATCGACCTGCGGCTTGATGTTCTCGCGGCGGCATTCGGGCGTTTCGTACAGGTACCGCGTCTC
>DSAR01000345.1 GCA_011046405.1 Chloroflexota bacterium
CATTTCCCCTACGTCGGCTACATCGACGCTGCGGGCAACGAGGTCGGCTACAGCATCGGCCCGCCGCACGTCCGCGCCTACCCGTCCTGGAACATGCTCTTCGCCGTGGCCGACCGCCCGAACCAGCCCGTCACCTACACCGTCGACACCGGCAGCGACGTCTTGACCATGACCGGCTGGTGCGGCCGCACCAACAGTTGCGACCAGATGGAGCACGTCGATCCGCTCGAGCCGGGCGTGGTCATCACCGCCGAGCTGGAGGACCTGACCATGTCGATGGTCGTCGCCGACGTCTCGCTGGCAACCGACACGAGCGCCGAGACGGTCTATGGCGAGGCGGACATCGATGGCCAGGTGGACGTGACGATCAACCAGTGGAATTCGGGGCACTATCCGGCCAACGGCTGGGCGACGACGGGCGTCCTCGCCAGCTCGCCCTTCACGGCCACTTTCGACGGGTTCGACGTCCGCGACGCCATGATCCTCTTTGCCTACCACTATGACGCCGTCGACGGCAACCGCACCCTTGTCGCGCCCGGCAACTTTGAGACAGCCCACTTTCGCGTCTACCCGCAGTACAACGCGGTGGGCGTCGCGCCGCCGGCGGCCGACGCGCCGGTCACCGCCCGGCTCTATGACGCGGACGGCGCGACGCTGCTCGACACGACCAGCACCGATCACAACGACAACCCCTGGTGGTTCTGGCTCAATTTCGACACAGGCATCGAGGTTGGCCACTGGATCACCGTCACCAGCGGCAGCTGGGAGGCCGGCCTGCAGGTGCCCGAGCTGACCCTGGAATGGGACCTGGACAGCGACACGATCTGGGGCGAGGCGCCCAAGGCGCTGGTCTGGGTTGAGATCTGGAATTTTAGCAACTGGCTCGGCCGCTTTGTGCCCAGCGACGGCTACCTGCTCGACACCGCCGCCCAGTATGGCTGGGACCTGCAGTGGGGTGACTATATGGCCGCCACCTACCAGGCGCCCAACGGCGACCTGGTGCAGGTCGAGTTCAACTGGCCGCAGATTGTCGCCAATTATGCCATGGATGGCAGCAACCAGGTCTGGGGTGGCGGCGCCATTCCGGGGAACATCCTCTACATCACCATCACCGACGCGAGCGACCAGGTGATCGCCACGGGCAGCACCCAGCCTGGATCCGGCTGGCACGGGCCGCAGAGCTACCAGCTGAACTTCCCTGATGGAACCATCCTGCCGGGCTACACCGTTACGGTGGATTTCGGCGAAGAGCTGGTTGATGCCGTCGAAGTGGTGGCCATCACGGCCTATCCCGATATCGTCTCTGACGTTGTTACTGGGACGGCGCCGGCCAACAGCTTCCTCCACATCAATGTGGATTGCTGGAATGATGGCTGCTGGAACGCGTTGTACAATGTTCCGGTGGACGCCAGCGGCGTCTTCACGGCGGATTTTAGCACGGTAGGTCACGACATCTACTACGGCGATAGTTTCAACATCCATCACAGTAATGAGCGCGGGCACCAGACGCAATACTCTTTCTGGGTGCCTATGCCCGACCTGCAAATCGAAAAACAGCAGACGCCCGGCCACGCGCGGCCCGGCGGGACCTATCTCTACCGAATCCGCTACTGGAATCACGGCAACGGTGACGCGGAGAACGTCGTCATCACCGACTCGCTCCCTCTCTCTACCATCTACTTTGCCGACACCAGCGGCTTTTCCGCCATCGATGGCGGATCGGTCATCACCTGGGAACTGGGTACGGTGCCGCCATACAGCTATCAAGAGTTCTATGTGGCGCTGGAGGTTGACGCGGGCGTGCCGACGCAGACGCAGTTGAACGACAACTGCGTGGGCATCGCCACAACCAGCCCCGGTGATCCCGATCCGGGCAACAACTGGCACTGCACGGCGGCCCGTGGGTGGATGATAGCGACGTGGGTGTGGGCGTGAACAAGTGGCCCGATCCCCACGATCCCCATCCCGGACAAGAGCTTCACTACCACATTGACTACTGGAGCGACGGCAACGCCGCCACCGGCCCCGTCTGGCTCACCGATACGCTCCCCCTCTCCACCACCTTCGTGCGTTGGGAAGAAGAATGGGGCTGGGGCGCGTTGTGGACCGAGGTCATCACCACCGGCGGTCAGTTCGTCCTCCATGCGCCAGCGGGCATCCCCGGCTGGGGGGCAGGGCGCATCCGGCTGACGCTGCTGCTGGATGCGGACGTACCCCTGGGCACCCGGCTGACCAACCACGTCGAGGTGGCGACGCCCCAGGACGATCACCCAGACAACAACACCTCTACCACCAGCGACTCGCAGGCCTCGGAGGCGCGCTACGATCTGTACATTCACAAGAACTCCAACGGCGGCAACCAGACGCCTGGCGGCGATATCAACTACTGGCTGCACTACCATAACCAGGGCAACGTCGCCGTCCATACCTGGCTGACTGATACGCTGCCGCTCTCCACCACCTACCGGCCTGGCAGCGCGCGCTGGTGCGACTCGAGCGGATGCACCTCCTTCGAACCCGTCACCATCACCGAGGAGTACATCGTGTGGGATCTGGGTATCGTGGGCGTGGGGCAGGGGCAGGACTTCAGTTTCGATGTCGACATTGATCTGCAAGCTCCCTCCGGCTCCATCACCAACTGCGCCACGGTCGGCAGCGCCTACCCGGAGAGCACGCCGGAGGACAACGTCGCCTGTGTGGTGGATGCGATCTATCCCCCTGGCCTGAATCTGCGTGTGACCAAGGGACACGAGTGGCACGGCGACGGGCGGCTGAGCTACTGGATCGAGGTGCAAAACATCGGCGACGTGACGGTAGATAACGTCGTCGTCACCGATACCTACCCTGTGGACACCACATTCAACGGCGAGTGGTGGGAGGAAGGCTGGCGGCCCTTCAATCTCAGCTTTACCGATAACTACACCGACAGCCAACTGCTTTGGGAGTTGGAACAGTTGGAGTCGGGTTGGGGTTGGAGCGTCCGCTTCAACGTGGACCTCGACCATCCCGGCGAACCGCTGCGCTGGTACACCAACACCGTCCAGGTGACACTGCCGCCCGGCGACCCCAGCCCGGGGGACAACGTCTACGTGGACGTCGCCTTCAGCGGCGGCGAGGTGCAGTGGGTCGATTTCGACGTCTATCGCTTGCACGTCAGGGGCTGCGGCTACAGCGCGCCGGTGACGGTCACGACGGCGATCACGCAAATGGTCTTTTGGGATAGCTGTTGGGACGAGCACAACTTTCCGGACACCTTCGATCCCGGCGACATCGTCACGGTTCTGGCAGGGGCCGGCACGCAGCTGGTCGTCATCACCATCCCCGATCCCTTCACCGCTTATGCCTCTTCGATCACAAACACCGTCTGGGGGCAGATTGATGCCCTGGATCACGAACACGTCGAGGTACAACTGTGGGGCTTTCCCTCGCGTTGGACGACGACCGATGACAACGGCCATTACAGCCTCATGTTCCCCAACGTGCCGCGCGGCGCGCAGGGCGACGTGAGCTACTGGACCGAGATCGACTACGCCTGGGTCGGGTTCCTCAGCCGCTTCCAGACGCCCGATCTGACCCTCAACATCAACTATGATCACGATTGGGTCGAGGGCAACTATGAAGCCGGGCACACCGTCTGGCTGACCGTCACCGACAGCCTGGGCGTCATCCGGGCCACCGCCGAGCTGACCACCGGCGTCATCCCCGGGTGGGGCGGGCAGACCGGCTTTTCGACCAACCTGGGCGATCCCTGGCGCCCGCAGCGGCCCGACATCCAGCCCGGCGACTGGGTGCACGGCGCCACCGAGACCGGCTACACCGCCACCGTAGAGGTCGGCCTCATCACTGGCTTTGTCGACGTCGGCGCCGACCAGATCACCGGCACCGTCGACGCGTCGTGGCTGATGCCCGGACCGATAGAAGTGCAGTGCCACCCCTGGGGCGCGCCTGGCGGCGCGCCGCACAGGGAGGATTGGATAACGCCCGACGGCAGCGACGTCTATAGCTGCGCCTGGGATCCCCACACCGAGTGGGACGTGGAGCCCGGTCAGGACATCGCGGTGATCTACCGTGAGCCGGACGGCCATCAGGTCATGGGCGTCTTTCGCGATCCCGTCCCGCACCTGCGCGTGGAAAAGTGGTTGACCGGCGGCGAGCCGGGCGAGGGCGGGAACGTCGTCTTTCACGTCCAATACCGCAACGAGGGTGACGGCGACGCCGAGAACGTCGTCATCACCGA
>DSAR01000432.1 GCA_011046405.1 Chloroflexota bacterium
CGACGCCAACCCATACGCCCATTCCCCGGCCGGTGGCGACCTTGAACCCGGAGGGACGGGTGGGGCTGGGTGTGTACGTGGACGGCGTCCCCTACGACGATTTTGCCTCGGTCTACCGCTTCGAGAAGCTGGTGGAACACAAGATGGAATACGTGCTGTGGTTCCACGCTTGGGGTAATTCGGATCGTGCGTTCCCCTCGGCCGACGTCCGCTTGGCCTGGCAGATGGGGTTCACGCCGGTGCTGACGTGGGAGCCGTGGCGGCGCAATTTCGACGATCCCACGGCGATTCAGCCCGAGTACTCGCTGGAGAGCATCGCCGGCGGCGCCCACGACGCGTACGTTCGCTCCTGGGCCCGGTCGGCCCGGGCGTCGGGGGTGCCCATCGTGCTGCGTTTCGCCCACGAACAGAGCACGGAACCGGGCCTGATCTCGTGGTACCCGTGGCAGGGGGACCCGGAGGGATACCGGGAGGCGTTCAGGCGCATCGCCGCGATTTTCCAGGAGGAGGGGGCGGGCAACGTCCAGTTCCTGTGGAGCGCGATGTGGCTGGATGGGTGGGCGTCCCAGTATTACCCCGGCGACGACGTGGTGGACCTGGTGGGGACGACGGTGCTCAATCACGGCGACGGCGCGTCGGCCGAATGGGCGCGCTGGCGGACGTTCCACGAGTTGTTCGACGGGCAGTATCAGGCGGCGCGCCAGTGGAACCAGCCGGTCATGATCACCGAACTGGCGACGGCCGAGTTTGGGGGAGATAAGGCGGCCTGGTTGCGGGCGTGTTTCACGTCGCTCCAGCCCCGGTACCCGCTGGTGCGGGCTGTGCTGCTGTTCGAGGTCGAGTCAGATCGGGAATGGCCGATCATCAACTGGTCGGTGGCTTCTAGCGAGGAGAGTTTGGTGGCTTTCAAGGAGGCGATCGACGATCCGTATTTTCGGTGAGAGAGGTCAGGGAGAAAAGGGATGAAGTGCAAAAATTGTGTCGCCGGGTTATTTGGCGTGTGCTATGAGCGGGACTATTGCCAGACGGAACAATCGGCGTTGGTCGAGTTGGCCCGGCGGATGGCGGGTGAACGGGGGCACCAGCTGGGTGAGTTTGTCAAGCAGGAGGGGCTTTCGGTCTGGCGCTCGGCCTGCTCGCTCTGTGGCCAACCGGTTTACGTCGACGTCAATCCGGCACCTGATGAGCCGGATCTCTACGGCGATGTGCTGGTGACCGATTGCCCCCAGGGCGAGCCTACGCCGGCCGAGGAGCAGCCGGAGCCGTTACCGGCTTCGCTGGAAGAGGTTTTTAAATCGTAGACGATGGGGAGAAAAGGTGCCTTCGACAGCCTCGGCCGGGGCCAGCGGGGGACTTATTTTCCCTCCGTACGGTTCGAGACTGTCGAAGGCTCGATTTGTTCCGGGCGCGATATGCCTAGTTGCCCGCCCGGATGACCAGGGGCAAGAATACCTGCTCGGTGTACGTTGTAGCGCCCACCAGGCGTATGTCGTCGATCCAGAACGTCCCAGAATCCTGGTGACTTTTGTTCTGAATGTTCAAGCGGACCAGGTCCTGGCTGGTGACGAGCATGTCACCCAGGGGGATGCGCACCCGTTTCCACGTATCTGTTTCGATCGTGCCTTCTTCCAGGTAGAGACAATAGTTGATCAGGGCCGGGGGCAGCGGGTCGCCGCTGGCGGTCTCCCAGTAAACCTGCAAATCCGGTTGACCGTCCGAAGATCCCCGAACGTAGAATTCCAGCCAGTGGTATTGGGAGGCCTTGAAGGGTGCGTGTTGCAGGGAGAGCGCGCCCCAGGGGCTCAACGACATCGAGATCGACCGCCCGCTGCTGTGGGCGTATTCGGTCGACTGGGTGTTCACCGTGGCATCCCAGGACCAGTCTTGCCATCCCGCTGCCAGGTCGTCGGTGTAGATGTCTTGCGCCAGATGCTCGTCGATCGCGAGCTGAGGTGTGACCGCTGGCTCGCCATCGTACCAGCGCCGCAGGACGTTCTCGGCCGGTTTGAGGTGGGGCGAGTAGCCGTCGTCACAGGGGCCGCTTTTGAAGCGGTCGGCGTGCCACTGCCACCAGAACATCCCGCCCAGCCATTCCTCGTCGTACAACTGTCTGAATGCCGCCTCGTAGGCACAGGCCTGCTCCTCCAGATCGAGTTCCGACACAGCATTGGAATCCCATGGGTGGGTGGTGCACCCATGATGGCTGCGATACCCCAGCTCGGTCAGGATGATGGGTTTGTCGTAAGCGGCTGAGAGGTCGGCCAGGATGGCCTTGGGCGCTTCCCAGGCTGCTTCCAGCTCCTCCACGGTGGGACGGATGGAGAGGTTGTCGTTGAGCGGGTAGTAACCATCGACGCCGATGTAATCGACCGCGTCCCACCAGACGATGTCGGTCTCTTCGCCGCTGTGCAGCGCCGCGTAAACGATGGGGCCGTCGTAGACGGCACGCACATCGACCACGATCTGGCGCCACTCCGCCTCGCGGTGGGTGGTCCCCAGGAGTTCGGTGCCGATGCAGAACTGATCGGCGTCGTAGGTCTGGGCCAGTTGGGCGTAGTGGGTGATGAACGTGCGGTAGGAGGCGAACCAGGCGTTCCATTCCGCCTCGGTCGAGAAGCCAGCGCCGATGTGCCCGCGCCATCGGCCGTTGCTTTCGTCGTTCAGGTCGACGTGGGGTTTGAGCATCACTTTCAGCCCCATCTCGTGGGCCCGGCCGATGACGTGAATCAGCCCCTCGTCGTCCGGCGTGTGGTCGCCGGTGAAGTCGATGGTGGTGGCGGTGTAGGTGTCTTGATAGGCGGTCACCACGAGACTGATCCAATTGGCGCCGGTCTCGGCCAGCTTCTGGAGGGAGATGTCGGCGCCGGGAGCGGTGTATTGCCCGGTCCACCAGGCGGTATAGGATATGCCCTTTTGGAAAGAAGTATTTCCCGCTTGGGTGATGGCGTGCTCGTCATGGGATGGGGTGGGGGCATTGGGATGCGCCTGGATCTCCCGGATGGGCGCCAGCAGTGTCGTGATGAGCAGGATCAACGTGCAAATCGGTTTTGGATATGTGCAGGTTTTCGAAAGAAATAACATCGTTAAACTCCATTTCGCAGATAAAAAACAAAGAATCAGCGTTCATCTGTGTTAATCTGCGTCCTATTTCTGTTTTTAAGCCCAACGTTTCAGAATATGGGCGTTTTGTCGGTCAATCAGCTTTTTATATATAAAGTTTAACGTAATCTGAATAATAGGTCAATAGCTCTTTGGTCATATGACCCTGGTACTATGTGGCCCTTGCGCCCACCGGATCACACGATCCGGCGATCTGTGGTGTGGGCAGGCGCAGGTCGTGTAGCGGGGTTTTCATTCTCTTCCAAGGCAGGTATAATAGTACGGTCGTCGTAACGACTCAGCCTGTTGCCCATTCTCCGGCACAGCAAAGGGCTGGTCTGAGTCGTTACCAGTCGTCTACTGCTTGGTTAGACAGATAGCCCTCTGAGGGTGATGGTGGGTTATCCAGGAGGTTGGGCATGACCTGGCATTCAACACTGCATATATTTCCGTTGCTGTTGGCTGCAGCGATGGTATATCTGTGGCTGCGTAGGCCGATAGGAGGCATCATGCCAGTGGCCCGGGACGTGGTGATCGAGAAATTGAGCGATGGCGTCATTGTGTTGGACGCCCAGGGGTGTGTTGTGGATCTTAATCCTGCGGCTCGCCAGATCATTGGCGAGCGAGAAGAGCCAGTCGTGGGGCGTTTGCTGTGTGAGATCTCACCCAATTTGTATCGAACGATCCAGGCAATGGGCGATGATGATGATGTATGCCGGAAAGGTGAGATTGCCCTGGATCGGGAAGGTTCTCGCTGTATCTACGACGTGCGCGTCTCGCCCCTGCTCGATTGGCGGGGACAACGTGCCAGCCAGGCCATCGTCGTGCGAGACGTGACCGTGCGGGAAAAAGTGACGGAGGAAATTGCCCAATGGATGCTCCGATTGGCGTCTTTGCAAGAGATAGGTGTGGGTCTCGCGGCCCAACTCGATTTGGATACTTTGCTCCAGTCTATTCCGCTGAAGGCCATCGAATTGCTGGACGCCGACGGTGGCGCCCTGGCCCTGTACGATCCCAAGTCAGATGTGTTGACAGTCGTAGCCACCGTCGGTGACGCACTTGAAC
>DSAR01000423.1 GCA_011046405.1 Chloroflexota bacterium
GAGGATGAGGATGAGGATGAGGCGTTGCGGGCGGAATACGCGGCGCTCCAGGAGGAGTTGGGATGGACGGGCCTCGACTTGCCGGATTGGGATTGGGTGGTAGGGGAGGAAGTCGAAGAGGAGGACACAGACGACAGCGCGTGACCGGTGTCCTTTGAACGCTGACTGACGATTCTCTATCCCTTCGAGGCCGCAACTTCCACCAGGCAGAACTCGGAAGCTTCCAGGTATCGCTCGCCTTTCAGAGATCTCGGCGCGCAAATTAACTTGCCCACAATGGGAGAACGAGTATACTATGGAAGAGCAAAGCCCCGGCGCTTACACCGAAGCCCGAGGCTGTGACCCAGGCGGTAACGCGCCCAGGTGCGTTTATGATAGCATATGAATCGCCATTAGACAAGCGCCCGCCCGCCGTCCAGGTGTGGCGGACGTTTTTGTTTCACCGGCAAACATCCGTCTTGAGAGGAGCGCACGGATCGGCTCTATTTCTCTACTGTAATTGACCCAAACCAAAAACAACCCTATTCTGTCTTCCCCAGGAGCATTGAATGAGTGAATCCACCCTCAACTGGATCGCCAACTTCATCTGGTCCATCGCCGACGACGTCCTGCGCGACGTCTACGTGCGCGGCAAGTGCCGCGACGTTATTCTTCCGATGACCGTCATTCGTCGTCTCGACGCCGTACTCGAGCCAACCAAGCAGGACGTGTTGAACGCTAAAAAACGGCTCGACCGCATTGGAATCACCAACCAGGAGACAGCCCTGAAACAGGCCGCCGGTCAGGCCTTCTACAACACCTCGCCCTTTTGGTTTTTATGCCCATCGCTGACCAGATTCGATCCGGCACCTACCTGGTCTACGACGGTGCCTGCGGCACCGGCGGGATGTTGACCATCGCCGAGCAGACCCTGACCCAGCTCGCCGAGGATCACGATAAAGCGGCCTCTATTCACCTCTTCGGCCAGGAGATCAATCCGGAGACCTACGCCATCGCCAAGGCGGATCTATTGCTCAAAGGAGAGGGGGAGCAGGCCGAGAACATTGCCTTTGGCTCCACCCTTTCCCAGGACACCTTCCCGACCCACGAGTTCGATTTTATGCTCTCCAATCCCCCCTATGGGAAGAGCTGGAAGGCCGACGTCAAGCGCATGGGCGGCAAGAGTCGTATCACCGACCCACGCTTTATCGTGCAGCACGCTGATGATCCGGCGTTTAGCCTCTTGACCCGCTCCAACGATGGACAGATGATGTTCTTGGCCAACAAGGTCAGCAAGATGAAACAGGACACGCCGCTGGGCAGCCGTATCGCCGAGGTGCACAACGGCCTCCCTCTTTACCGGCGACGCGGGGCAGGGTGAAAGCAACATCCGCCGGTGGATCATCGAGAACGACTGGCTGGAGGCCATCATCGCGCTGCCGCTCAATATGTTCTACAACACCGGGATCGCCACCTACATCTGGGTGCTCTCCAATCGTAAGCCTGACCATCGCCAGGATCAGGTCCAACTCATTGACGCCAGCGAGTGGTACCGGCCGCTGCGCAAGAACCTGGGACAAAAGAACTGCGAGTTGGCAGAGGCTGACATTCAGCGCATCGTCGAGACCTTCCTGGCCTTCGAGGAGAGCGAGCAATCCAAGCTTTTCCCCAATCAGGCCTTTGGCTACTGGAAAATCGTCGTCGAACGCCCGCTCCGCCTGCGTGTGGACCTGGGAGAGGACGCCCGCGCCCGCTTGCGCACGGCTTGTCAGGAGAATGACGACGACGAATTGACTGACCTGGTTGATGCCCTGGCGGCCGAGTGGGGCCCCGGCCCTCATCTTGATCTCAATGCCTTCCTCCGCACTGTAGAAACAACAGCCGAGTTCCGATTCTACAAGCGTCGCGCCGGGCTGCTTGAGGACACATTGACCGAGGTGGATCCCGACGCTGCTCCGGTGATTGCCCAAGTTTACAAGCGCGCCCAACCCGATCCGCTCCACGGACGTTATCAGGTCGAGATCGACGGTGAGATACGGGTAGTCGAGTACGAATCCGACGCCGACCTGCGCGACACCGAGCAGATCCCGCTGCTGGAAGCGGGCGGCATCGAGGGCTTCTTCCGCCGCGAGGTATTGCCCTATGTCCGCGATGCCTGGATCGACCCGGACAAAACCAAGATCGGCTACGAGATCTCTTTCAATCGCTACTTCTACGAGCCGGAGCCGCTGCGTCCGCTGGATGAAATCCGCGCGGATATCGAGGCGCTGGAACAGGAGACGGACGGGCTGCTGGAGCAGATTTTGGTGGACGTGGAGGTGTGAGTGCCCGCGGGCTATATTCAAGGCTGCCTTGAATATGACGGTAGATGGGCTTCCATAGTCAGCGTAGTTTGAATATGGCGCGGCGAGGGTTATATTCAAAGCAACTTCAATAGGTAAAAAAGAACGATAAGAGCTGATATGGGAGATAGTGACGGGTGAAGTTTTCACCTTATTCAAGGAAGCATATTTCAGCAATCGTTACGGTTTAATAATCTGACTACGAAAAATTTGGAGAAAGACAAATGCGAGATGCTCAAAAACCTGATCACGTAAGCCTGAATACTCTGATTGGCAGACTCAGAGAAGGTCGATATGTGATCCCTGACTTCCAGCGCGAGTTTGAGTGGCAGCCGTGGGATATTCGTGAATTGATGCGTTCAATATTCCTCGATTACTATATTGGCAGCTTATTGCTTTGGAAGGGTAATAGGCGCAACTTTGAAACGTTGGCTTGTGAACCTATCTACGGATATGATGGAGACGAAAATTCGGAGTATATCGTCTTGGATGGTCAACAACGCCTGACCGCTATGTACTACGTCTTTCTCTCGCCCGATACCGAGTTGCCTAACCGCAAAAGCCGTGCCTTTTATTACATCCAAGTAGATAGGTTTATGGATGAGGATTATGACGAGGCTTTTCATTACGATTGGTACACGCAATATTGGACATCCGTTCTCAATGATTCGAAAGCTCAATTTGAGAATCACGTATTCCCTCTTGCCGTTGTAGGGGCAGGAGGATTCGAACTATTTGAGTGGATTCAAGGCTACGAAAATTATTGGCGGCGTATCAGCGAATCGAGTGACGGAGATCAAGCGAAAGCGCAGCGTTATGCTGAAAACGCCAAGGATTTTGGTATCTACATCAAGGATATTGCTGAAGAGTATCAAATCTCCTATGTTGAATTGGATAAAGACCTTGCAGTTGATAAAGTCTGTGATATTTTCACTCAGATCAACAGTCGGGGTATTCGGTTGGATGCATTCGACCTGATCAACGCACTGCTTAAACCCAAGGGCTTACAACTCAAGTATATGTGGCGCGAAGCCGCTCCCCAGCTCGATTTTGTCGAAACCCGCAGAATGAACGTTTATATCCTTCAGGTGATGTCTATTTTGCGCCAGGCCTATTGCTCTCCTAAGGACTTGTACTTTTTGCTTCCCGGTGAGGAGAAACCGGTTCGGGCTTCTGATGGAACACGTTATAAGAAGGTGCTCATATCCAACGCCAGTGAATTTAAGGCGCTCTGGGATAAAGCTGTAGAAGCGCTGGAGGATGCCATCAAACTGCTTCAACATCCCCAAGAATTTGGGGCGATTTCATCGGATTATCTTCCTTACGTTTCGATCCTCCCCGTTTTTGCTGCACTTCAGGCTCACGTCAAGACAATTTCCCATCATCAGCGCCTTAATGCTCAGCGTAAGATTCGCCACTGGTATTGGGCTTCCGTCTTTACCAATCGCTACTCCGGTTCTGTGGAATCTACCGCCGCCCGCGATTTCCTGGATGTCAAAGCCTGGATTGAAGATTCGGACGACGAACCTGATTTGCTGTTAGAGTTCCAAAATCGATTCCGTGATTTGAAGCTCCGGGAGGAAACCCGGCGCGGTACTTCGATTTACAATGGCATTGTCAACCTGCTGATCTTACAAGGCGCCCGTGATTGGATGACGGGTAATATGTATCTTCTCAATAAGTTGGGGAGCGGGGGCCGGTCTCCCGACCGAGCCACAGCGGGCACGGTCAGGAGACCGGCCCGAGCGAGTTTGCCCCGGTTTATTGAGATGATACGGTAATATCACCCAGC
>DSAR01000295.1 GCA_011046405.1 Chloroflexota bacterium
CGGGAACGTGATCGACTCCAGGACAATTGGCCCCTGAGCGGCACACAATGTCTCTCCCGTGGATGTATCTTTCAGGCCCAACGTCGCGCCGACATCGCCAGCCCGCAGAATTTGAATCTCCTCTCGGCGATCCGCATACATCCGTAGCAACTTACTGATTCGTTCTTTGCGTTGCTTGGCGGCGTTGAGCACTCTCGTCCCCACCCGTATCTCTCCCGAGTAAACACGAAAGTAGGCCAATCGCCCCACGTAAGGGTCTGTCGCAATTTTAAAGACCAAGGCCGCTAATGGTGCCTCTGGATCTGCCGGGCGTTCCTCCTCTTTATCGGTATAGGGATTGATCCCTTTTACCGGCGGCACATCCAAAGGAGAGGGCAAATAGTCCACGATCGCGTTTAGCAGGGGCTGAATACCCTTGTTACGCAAAGCCGAACCGCACAGAACCGGCTGCAATGCCCCCGAAAGTGTTGCTTCTCGCAAGGCCCGGCGCAACTGTTCGGCAGAAATCTCTTGCCCCTCGAGATAGCGCACCGTCAACTCGTCGTCGGTTTCGACGATCTGCTCCACGGTTCGCGCGTGCGCCTCAAGGACCGTTTCTTCCAGTTCAGCGGGGATTTTCACAAATTTAGGAGATGCGCCCAACTCATCTTCCCAAAAAATGGCCTGCATCTCCAGCAGGTCGACTATTCCGCGAAAATTGGACTCACTCCCAATAGGCCACTGGAGCATAACCGGGTTAGCCTGCAACTTTTCACGGATCGTCCCGACCGCGTAAACGAAATCGGCGCCCAACTTATCCATCTTGTTAATAAAAACGAGCAATGGCACACCAAAAGCCTGTGCCTGCCGCCAGACTGTCTCCGATTGCGGCTCAACGCCTGCGACCGCATCAAAGACCACGACCCCACCATCGAGAACGCGAAGACTTCGTTGTACCTCGGCTGTAAAGTCGATGTGTCCCGGCGTATCGACGATGTTAATTTGACTATCTCGCCAGAAGCAGGTGACGGCCGCAGCCGTGATGGTGATGCCTCGCTCCCGCTCCTGCGCCATCCAATCGGTCACCGTCGTTCCCGCATCCACACTTCCCATACGGTGGGTGCGCCCGGTATAAAACAGGATACGCTCAGTCGTCGTCGTCTTGCCCGCGTCAATGTGAGCGATAATGCCAATATTTCGGATTCGATCAAGCGAGGTTTGGGTAGTCATCATTTAACATTCGTTTTCATAAACGACCCGCGAGACAAAAGACCACCCAGAATCCTCAATTTGGTTAGGCTATCTTTCTACCAACGATAGTTAGCAAAGGCGCGATTGGCCCTGGCCATTCGATGTACATCTTCCTTCTTCTTGACAGCCGCCCCAGTACCGTTTATGGCGTCTATCATCTCATTGGCCAACTTGTCCGCCATCGTCTTACCAGGACGACTACGAGCTGCGCTCAATATCCAGCGCATCGCCAAACTCAGTTGACGATCAGGCGTGACTTCCACCGGGATCTGGTAAGTAGAACCGCCAACCCGACGTGGTTTGACCTCTACGCTAGGTTTGACGCTCTCGATAGCTTCCTGCACGACTTGAAGGGAAGGGCGATTCATACGCTCCTCCATGATATCCATCGCGTCGTACATAATCCGTACCGCCAGACTCTTCTTCCCCTGTTTCATAATCCGATTGATCAACTGGGAGACTAACACGCTATTGTACCGAATATCCGGCTTGATGTCTCGCTTAGGTGGACGATACCTTCGTGGCATAACTTTACCTATCCCATTCTTTACTTTGGACGCTTGGCCCCATACTTAGAACGCTGTTGAGACCGACCCTCGACGCCCGTTGCATCCAACGTACCTCGTACGATATGATAACGCACACCAGGCAAATCCTTCACTCGCCCGCCCCGCACCAGGACCACCGAGTGCTCCTGCAACATGTGCCCCTCGCCCGGTATATACGCCGTGACCTCAATACCGTTAGATAGGCGCACGCGCGCGATCTTTCGCAGCGCCGAGTTGGGCTTCTTCGGCGTCATCGTGCGCACATTCGTACACACACCGCTCTTCTGCGGCGCGCCTTTCGGCTGCCGGGCCCGCTCTTGCTTCAACGAATTAAACGTATAATGCAAAGCCGGCGCTTTTATCTTACGTAGCTTGGGTTTTCTGCCTTTTCGAACCAACTGGTTAATTGTGGGCACCTTTACCCCCTCAATCTCAGTGCTCAGTGAAGAAGGCCATCCACCCTTGCTGATGGCCTTCACAAAGCGACTTGAATCTATTTGCCTGTCAATAGACGGTGGGGGCTCCTAGCCACCGCCTAACATCCAACGAGCGCACATTTTACCACACATTTCTGAAAAGTCAAATGGGCTTTTCAAAGTGTCTTCTCATTGGTTAGGCCCTACATACGCCTATCACGGCTCAGGTTCAACAACCCCATCCCCAAGGTAGGCGGCTTGCTCTTATCCTCATCTTTTCCAAAGTCGAGCACATCCCCTTCCTCGGTGATTGCCTCGACAGCCAACCCCAAGCTCTGGAGCTCCTTGACCAGCACCTTGAACGAGGCCGGTACACCTGGTTCCTGAACCACTTCGCCCTTTACGATCGCCTCGTAGGCTCGAACGCGCCCTTGCACATCATCCGACTTGATGGTCAGCATTTCCTGGAGCGCGTGAGCAGCGCCATAGGCCTCCAGGGCCCAGACCTCCATCTCGCCGAAGCGCTGACCGCCAAACTGCGCCTTGCCGCCCAAAGGCTGCTGGGTGACCAGACTGTAAGGCCCTGTAGAACGGGCGTGTACCTTGTCCTCGACCAGGTGATGCAATTTCGTCATATAAATCATCCCCACTGTCACCGGCCGATCGAAGGGCTCTCCCGTCTTTCCATCGTAGAGTAACATCTTACCCAACGTTGGCAATGGGTCCGACGACTCTATACTCACCTGGGTAGCCAACAGTTCTAGCGCTTCATCTTCCATATCAGCCACATCTCGCCCACGATCTTCCAACCAAATGCGCAAACAGGCGATAGACACCTGTCGATCGACCCGGTTACGCTGCGACAAGGAACGCTCGTCGTCCTCGAACGAAAGAAGTTCATTCGGATCGTAACCTCTCTCCTTGAGCCACTCGCGCAAAACCGCCCGGCGGGCGTAAATACGCTCCATAATCAAGCGATCCAGATCGTAATCGCGATCCGATAGCCACGCCACGATGTATAGGCGCCGTGCCTCCTCGTCATCTCGCAGAGAGGACAGGGGATAATCCTGGCTCTTCAACCAGGCCCACGCCCGTTCGCTAATCTCGTCCCACGCTCGATCAATCAACCAAGCCCGCGCCAGTTCGGCTGCCACTTGGTTCTCATCCGCTCCATCGAATACCGGCGTGACGGCCCTGAATCCCAAGCGACTGACCGCCCATCCCAGATGGGCCTCCAGAACTTGCCCGATGTTCATCCGGCCCGGCACGCCCAATGGATTGAGAATCAAATCGACGGGTGTGCCATCGGCCAGGAATGGCATATCCTCGATCGGCACCACCTTGGAAATAACACCCTTGTTCCCGTGACGCCCGGCTATCTTGTCCCCTTCGTTGATCTTCCGTATACGGGCCACGCTGACGCGCACCATCTTCTCGACGCCGACCTTTAGGTCTCGGTGTTCTTCGCGATCGAAGACTATGACGTCTACGACCTTACCCCGCTCACCATGTGGCATACGCAGGCTGGAGTCCTTCACTTCACGAGCCTTCTCGCCGAAGATCGCGCGCAACAGCTTTTCCTCGGGACTTAATTCTTTCTCACCTTTGGGTGTGATTTTCCCAACCAGGACATCCAATGGGCCAACCTCGGCGCCAATACGCACGATGCCCTCTTCATCCAGATCCTTCAAGGCGTCTTCCCCGACATTGGGGATGTCGCGCGTGATCTCCTCCGGGCCGAGTTTCGTATCCCGAGCCTCGATCTCGTGTTTCTCGATATGAATCGACGTGAACTTGTCATCACGCACCATCCGCTCACTGATGAGAATGGCGTCCTCGAAATTACCCCCTTCCCAGGACATAAACGCGCACAGGACATTCTGCCCCAGGGCCAACGCGCCATGATC
>DSAR01000137.1 GCA_011046405.1 Chloroflexota bacterium
CCCTGGGGACGCTGACCTACGAGCAGGCGGTGGAGATCTTTGCCGAACAGGCAACCGCCCTGCTCGAGGCCGGCGTGGACGTGATTTACGTCGAGACGATGGCCGACCTAAACGAGGCGTTGGCCGCCGTTGAGGGGGCGCAGCGAGCGGCGCAGCGAGCGGCGCAGCAGCCGTTGGCGGGACGAGGGGACGTCCCCATTTTCACGACGATGTCTTTCGATAGCCACGGGCGGACCAACATGGGCGTCCGTCCCGAGGAAGCCGCCGAGAAGCTCCAGGCCCAAGGCGTCAGCGCCTTCGGCGCCAACTGCGGATCGACGCTGGAGATGACCGAGGGGGCGTTGACAAAGATGCACGAGACCGCGCCGCATGCCTACCTCATCGCCAAGCCAAACGCCGGTCTGCCCCACATGGTCGGCGATGAGGTGGTGTACGATGCGACCCCAGAGGACATGGCTGCCTATGCCAGGCGCTTCGTCGAACTGGGCGCGCGAGTCGTGGGCGGCTGTTGTGGCTCGACGCCAGCTCACATCCAGGCCATCGCTGTTTCGGTAGACCGGTAGGTTGGTAGACCGGTAGACTGGTAGACCGGTAGGTTGGTAGACTGGTAGACCGGTAGGTTGGTAGACTGGTAGACCGGTAGGTTGGTAGACTGGTAGACTGGTAGGTTGGTAGACTGGTAGACTGGTAGGTTGGTAGACTGGTAGACTGGTAGACCGGTAGACCGGTGACGAATTTACCAATATACCAGCATACCAATATACCAATCTACCAATATACCAATCTACCAATATACCAGCATACCCATGTACCCACATACCAAAATGGCGCTATACCCCGGCTGCCTGGTCCTGCAGCGTATGCCGGCGTACGAGCGGGCCAGCCGCGCCGTGCTGCAGGCTATCGACATCGGCCTGGAGATCGTCCAACAACCGGTCTGCTGCGGCGCGCCGGTCGCCGAGTCATTCTCCACCGATTGGATCTACCTGGCGGCGTATAACCTGGCCCGGGTCGAGCAGACGGGGCACGATACGGTGGTGACCCTGTGCGGCAGTTGCACCAACGCCCTCGTCCGGGCGGGGCGCGCGCTCCAGGCGGACGACGTGCGGGCCGAGGCGAATCGGCGCCTGGCCCGGTGGGGGCTCTCGATCACCGGGCCGGTGGCGGTGAAACACCTGGTGCGCCTGCTGGTTGAGCGGGAGGATGACCTGCGGGCGCGGATCGTGCGACCCCTGTCATTTCGGGTGGCGCTGACCAATCCCTGCCAGATCTTCCGCCCCGGCGATTTGATGGGGGTCGCCGGCGAGGACCCGATGGCGCCCCGGGCGATGCGGCGCCTGGTCGAACTGACCGGCGCGGAGGTGCTCGAGTATGGCGGCGAGGACGAGTGTTGCGGGGCCACCCTCTACCTGGCGGCGCCCAAACTCTCGCTGGCGCTCGGCCGGCGCAAGTTAGAGGCCACTCACGGTGAGAAGGCCGACCTGATGCTCCAGGGATGCGGCAACAGCCAATTGCTGCTACGCCGGTTCCAGCGGGCCATCGTTCGGGATGACCCGGCGTTGCGCCAGAAGGCACTGCTGCTGCCCCAACTCATCGGGCTGGCGATGGGCTTGCCGGCCGGGGAACTGGGCCTGCGGGAGGCACACGCGCCGTGAAACATCCTGCAGCGTGCATCCAATGCGGCCTGTGCGTCGAGGCCTGCCCGGTGGAGAAAGTGGGCGGGCACGCCATCGTCACCTTCCTGACCAACCCGGCGGCGGACGATTACTCGGTATGGCTATGCAGTTCCTGCTGGCGTTGTCACGAGGTCTGCCCGGTGAACGTGGACATCTACGGGCTGATGATGGCCCAGCGCCGCCGCGAGGACCCGCCGGCCGGGTACCGGGACGCCTACGAGCGGCTCCTGCGCACCGGCTGGGCGCTGGCGATCGACCAGGAGATGCTGGACCAGATGCGGGCCGACGAGGGCCTGGAAGCGCTGGAACTGCCCCCGGCCGATCTCGTCGAGGCGCTCCTGGATGACGAGGCGTAGTTTCCAGGGCGCTCGTTGCCTCAAATTTGACGGCTCTCTGCTAGTTCGCATGGTTGGCTTGGCGAGCGGTCAATTTTTTGCCACGAATTGTCACTAATCTTTGGGTTTTTCGTGTCCATTCGTGCAAACCTGTCCTGAGCGTAGTCGAAGGATTCGTGGCTAATCTCTCACCGCGACCATGTGAAATCCCAAAGAAGGCTGCACTGAAATAAGCCTAGATTTCACCACAGAGACACAGAGAGCACAGAGAATTTAACGTTTTACTCAAAAAAATTCACTATTTGACACAATTTACGTAAAAATTTTAATGCGCACCTTAATTTTTCTCCGTGTTCTCGGTGACTCTGTGCTAAGATGACCTTTTTTCAGTAGAGTCAAAGAACCAATTTGACTTGCGCCCTCGTTCTGACGGGTTATACTATGACACTACCCGGCGCTGGCGTTTGCTTCATCGAGCGCCCCCGGGCACGAGTGACAACTATGAGAATGTTGGACTACGTGAACTTCAAGTACTGTCCCCGACGTGCCTCTCAACTCGTCGAGCGGGGTGATTACGAGGAAGCGCTCCTGATCCTACAGGACCTGTTATCCAGCGACATCTCGGACGTCGACAAGGCGATGATGTGCCTTAACGTGGCCATCGTGTACGACAAGCTGGATCGCCCAGCGGACGCCCTGGCGTATTACGAGCGCGACCACGGCCTGCATACGTGGCAGAAATGCGGGCGGCCTACCTGGCGGAGCAGGGACGTTACCAGGAAAGCCTGGATGCGTACGAAGATTTACTCGGTCGCTCCGACCTGACGGAGGGCAGCCGGATGCGGATCGAGACCAACATCGAGACCCTTAGAAAGCGTGAGGGATGAGAGTGGGATAAGATGAAAGAACGCGTCGTCGTCATCATGCCGGCCTATAACGCGGCCCAGACCCTGGAAAAAACCTATCGCGATCTGCCGATGGACGTAGTGGACCGGATCATCCTGGTGGATGACGTCAGCCAGGACGAGACGGTGGAGATCGCCCGCCGGCTGGGGCTCAAGACGGTGGTCCACATCCAGAACCGGGGGTACGGGGGCAACCAGAAGACCTGTTACCTGGAGGCCCTCAAGGACGGGGCCGACATCGTCGTGATGCTGCACCCTGATTACCAGTATGATTCGACCCTGGTGCCGGACCTGATCGCGCCCTTGCAGCGGGGCGAGGCCGACATGATGCTGGGCTCCCGTTTCCTGGGCGGGCAGGTGCGCGCCGGCGGCATGCCGATTTATAAGATCATCGCCAACCGCTTCCTGACGACGTGCGAGAACCTGGCGCTGGGTCTGCGCCTTTCGGAGGCCCACACCGGCTTCCGGGCCTACCGCCGGGAGGTACTGGAGACGATCCCCTTCCTCCTCAATTCCGATGATTTCGTGTTCGACAGCGAGGTCATCGCCCAGACGGTGGCTTTTGGATTCCGCATCGGTGAGATCGGCGTGCCGACTCGCTATTTTGACGAGGCCTCTTCGGTCAACTTTCGGCGCAGCGTGGTCTACGGCTTCGCCACACTCTGGACCCTGGTCAAGTACCTCGGTCACAAGTGGGGACTGGCCCAAGTGGACCAGTTCAGCCGGCGACTGCGCGACGTCATCAGCCGCTACCACCAGGCGGAATTGTTGCGAGATTCGGGATGACGCGGCGTCAGGTGCGGCGAATCCTGCTCGTCATCCTGGCCTGTTTCGGCCTGCTGGGCGCCGTATACAGCGTCACTGTCCCCCTGTTTGAAGCGCCGGACGAACTGTGGCACTTCTCCTTCATTCGCATGCTGGCGACCGAGCGCGCGCTGCCCGTGCAGTCCGCCGAGGGAAAGAATATGTGGCTGCGCGAGGCCGGGCAGCCGCCGCTTTATTACCTCTTGATGGCGCCAGTCGTCGGAGCGATGGACACCGCCGATTTCCCCGATTACGTGCGCTTCAACGCGGCCCACCCGGCAGTGACTGCCGGCGCCTACAGCCGGACGCCCAACGTCTTCATCCACACCCCCTACGAGCGTTTTCCCTA
>DSAR01000395.1 GCA_011046405.1 Chloroflexota bacterium
AACAAGCGCTCGGCCACCACGTAGGCCACGTCTTCGCGGGCGATGCGCACCTGCTCGAAGCGGTCCTTCACCCGGCGCACCGAGTCGGCCACAAACTGGAAGCGGGGGCTGTCGAACAACGACCTTCAAGCAGCAGATTGACCTCTTAGTGACGCTGGCCCACCGGGTGTTCGTCGTGGACATCGAGGGGGAATACCGGGCGCTGTGTGACGACGTGGGCGGGGTGTACCTGGAGTTCTCCCGCACGGCGGAGAACCATCTGAATATCCTGGACCTCAACCCCCTGGCGAACGATCCGTTCGGGGCCGGGATGTCCACGCTGATGGGATTCCTGACCGTGGCTCTGAGTCGCCCTCTCGCCCCCGTGGAGCGGAACGTCATCGTGCCCCGCTACTACGACGAGGTGATGCGCCAGGCCGGTATCCTGCGCGACGATCCCGCCACCTGGGACCGTCCAGCCCCCCGCCTTTCGGACCTGCGCATGGTGCTGGAACGGGCCGAGGAAACGGCTGCCCGCGAACTGGCGCAACTTCTTTACATCTACACTGAGGGAATGTATGGAGACGTGTTCGACCGGCCGTCCAACGTGGACCTGGCCCAGGCGCCCTTCATCGTTTTTGGCCTGCGAGACGTGGCGCGGGAGATCGCTGGGCTGTACCTGTGGCTGATCACCAACCTGGTCTGGACCGCCGTCAGCGCGGCGGCGGCGGCCCAACCGATACACCTGTTCGTGGACGAGGGCTGGCACTTGCTGCAGTACGCCGGCACGGCGGCCGAGCTGGGGGCCATGGCCCGGCGCTTTCGCAAGCACTACGCGGCCATCCACCTGGCCACCCAGTTCGGCCAGGACCTGGCCCGCAGCCCCGACGCCGAGGTGATCCGGGACGCGGTGGGGATCGTGACGTTGTTCGGGCAGCATCCCCGGGCAGCGGAGGATCTGGGGTTGCTGTTCCACCTGGAACCCCACGAGGTGGCGGAGTTGGCTCAACTGGCGAAGGGGGACGGGCATCCGGTACCCCCGGCCAGGCTTCTTATCACTTCGACCGGTGGAGACGTATTGCGCTTTGACCTGGCAGCGTCGCCGCTACGCGTGGGACGGGCGCCCGATAACGACATGGTCGTCACAACCGCCATGCCGGGGTGGGACACCGTATCGCGCTATCACGCTCGACTGTACGACGATGACCACCGAGGCCGCTGGGTGGTGAAGGACGAGGGCTCCAGCAACGGCACCTACGTCGCTGGCGCGAGGACCAGCCACAACGTCCTGCAAGACGGCGTTCGAGTTGCCTTCGGCGGTATGGAAGCGTTGTTTCGGCAGACGGCATAGGGGCGGGGAGGAACGGCAGGGACAGCAAAAGGAGACGGGCTGCCAACTACCACCAACTTCTAGTTGGCGGCAGTTGACTCAGGTGAGTCTGTTTCCAACCGCTCCAGGAACTGGCGGACGGTGAGGATGGGGATGGACCGGTACGAGTCCGTATCGAGCAGGTGGCGGTCGCCGCTGACGATCACGTCGGCCTGGGCGTCCACCGCGCAGGCCAGCACCATCTCGTCGGCGGGGTCTTCGGGGATGGCGCCGGCGACGTCGGCATCGCCGGGAACGAGAAGCGCATCTCGTTCCAGTAGGGTCACCAACTGCTCGACGTCCTCGTCGGTGATAGCGTACTTGCGCCGAATGCGGGGGTAGTCCAACGTGGCGCGGGTTTCGGCGATGATGGCAGGGGAGACGATCAGCAAGTACCGGCGCTCGCGCCATGCATCCAGTATCTGGGCCGGCAGCCCGGCCTTGACCAGGAGACTACTGACGAAGATGTTGGTGTCAAGGACGACCTTGAGCATAGGTAGCCCTCACAGCCTCGATGGCTTCGGCGACGTCTTGTGCTACCTCTTCTGCAGGGAGATCGGGCACCCGGGAGCGAATGCGGTCCAGCACCTGAAAGCGGGCCTCCCGCTCGGCGATGACCTGCTGGTACATCTCGACGGGGATGACGGCCACCATCGGCTTGCCGGAACGTTCGACGATGACCACCTGCCCGCCGTAGTGGACGTTGCCCAGTAGGTCCGCGAACTTGGTGCGCGCTTCTCTTGCCCCCACGTATTCAACCATGGTCTTGCACCTCCACGTTTGTGTGCTGGCTTCAGTATATCACATCATTTACACCTTGTCAACTATGTACACAATAAACCAAGTAGCAACGATGGCACTGGTGCTGGCGCTGACACTGACCCTCGCGGTCGCCTCGCCAGCCTTTGCGCAGGAAGGTGAACCAGGGGATGTAGGCCCTGACGTGCCGCTGCACATCGAGGACATGCTGTGCCCGCTGTCCCCCCGGGGACTGGAAGGTTGCATCACGCAGGGCTTCCACGCTCACCACCGGGGGATCGACGTCAGCCTGTGGGGCGGAACGCCGATCTCGGCTACCCACGCCGGCACGGTGGCGTGCGGGGGATGGATCGGGGGTCACTTCGGCAACCTGGTCATTATCCGGTCGGAAGGCGACGGCTCGACTGAACTCGCCGAAGTCCCGCCGGAGTGGGAGTCGTGATACGGCCACCTGGATCAGGTCCTGGTACAGCCAGGGCAGAAGGTAGAGATGGGAGAGCTAATCGCGCTCAGCGGCAACACCGGGGAAAAGACCACCAGGGCGCACCTGCACTACGAGATCCACCACTTCGGCCAGGCCGTCTCCACGTTGAACCTGCGCGATGTCCTGCATCAGGGATCCATCCTACTGGTCCACACGGCGACAGGCGAGCTAGGAGAAGAGGTTGGTGGCACGTTTTCATCTTTTGGGGGCGCGGTGATCCTGAACTTGCTCAACGTGGTGATCCGCGAGCGAGCGGCCGAAGCACGCGCCAGGCGATGTTTCCATTTCTTGGCGTGCCTGGTGATCGTGGACGAGTTCCAGTCCATTCCAGCCGTGCCAAGAACGTAAACGGCGGGGCGCTGCTCTCCGAGCTGCAGAAGTTCGAGGTCGCTTTTGTCCTGGGGACGCAGTCACTGGCCAGGCTGCGGGCCATCGAGCGCGAACTTCCCGGCATCATCTTCGCCAGTGTGGCCACACTGATGTCCTTTCAGGTCAACCACGAGGATGCAAAGTACTTGTCGGGAGAGCTGGACGGCGTCCCGCCTGCCAGCCTGGTGAACCTGGAGCCGTTTCACGCCTACGTCAAAACCACCGGTCCTGACGGAAGACGGCTGCCGGTGTACTCGATGAGAGGCAACCCTCCCCTCGCTCCGGATCCGAGTGTTGCGGCCCGGGTCCTGGAACAGGTGAGCGGGTACAGTCGCCTGGCAGCAGGCGCCCAGGAACAGACCTCCAGGCTGGCTGCGGAGTTGAGCGACGGTGCAGAAGCCCGGCAACGCGAGGAAGAGATCAACACCTGGCTGCAGGCCCGGGAGGAGAGTGATTTCGTCACCGAGCAGCAGTTGGGTGAACTGGCCCGCATGATGGCCACCCGCTCGACCCAGGACTACGGGCCGAAAGCAGGGAGTATCGGGCGGGGAATGTCGGCTCGCTCTGAGCAGGGTCGAAGAGCAGGGAGAGGTAAGAAGCGAAGAATGCAAGGTTTTCGGGTTCTCGACACAGGGGACGAGAACGATGACTAAGCCGGAACTCTACGTAGCTGATCCACAGTTTGAGGTGGCCCTCGTAGCTTGTGAGTGTGGTGGGGCTCAGTCCCTCTGCCGCCTTGTACTGGAGGAAGCCAACCACTGCCTTCGAGAGTTGCAGGCCCGACGGTCTACGGTTCATCTGAAAATTTTCCTTTTTGCGAGGTTCCAGGAACCAAAGACCGCCGGGCTACCCTTAATCAGGGTAGCCCGGCGGTCTAGAGTACCATCTAGGTAGCGGGGCCAGGATTCGAACCTGGGACCTCCGGGTTATGAGCCCGACGAGCTGCCTCTGCTCTACCCCGCAACGCGCTGCGCATTATACCGCACAGACTGGATATTGTCAAGTGACCTCTGACCTCTCCAAACTATTACTGCTCGTCGCCCCTGGCGTCTTCCGGCAGGTCACCGTCGCCCTCTCGATCTATGCTATCTATGCTATCTATGATGA
>DSAR01000179.1 GCA_011046405.1 Chloroflexota bacterium
CCTATAATCCCAACCTCCCAATCTACCAATCTACCAATCTACCAATCTACCAATCTACCAATCTACCAATCTACCAATCTACCAACATACCAATCTACCAATCTACCAATTTACCAATATACCAACATAGCAATCTACCAACAAAGGAGCCCTAATGCCCAAGATGAGAGCGATCCAATTAATCGAAATCGGACAACCGGTCGAGATGCGAACACTAGACGTGCCGACGCCGGGCGCGCGGGACGTGCTGGTCCAGGTCAGGGCGGCCGGCATTTGTCACTCCGACGCCCATTACCGGGCCGGTACCTCGCCGACCGATCCCCCCGTCACGCTGGGGCACGAGGTGGCCGGCGTCGTGGCCCAGGTCGGCGATGCCGTGACCAACGTCCGACCCGGCGACCGGGTGGGCTTGCACTACCTGGTGACCTGCGGCGAGTGTCACTACTGCACCCTGGGCAGCGAGCAGTTTTGCGTGAATGGGCAGATGATCGGCAAGCACCGGGATGGCGGATACGCCGAGTACGTCCGTATCCCCGCCCGCAGCGTGGTGCGGCTGCCTGACGAAATCCCGTTCGAACACGGCGCGATCATGATGTGTTCGTCGGCGACCTCGTTCCACGCATTGCGCAAATCCCGTTTGCAGGCCGGCGAGCGCGCGGCGATCTTCGGCGTGGGAGGGTTGGGGATGTCGGCGGTGCAGTTGGCCCGGGCCTTCGGCGCCCTCGACGTCTACGCCGTGGACATCAATCCCGATAAGTTGGCATTGGCCGAGCGTTTGGGCGCCATCCCGGTGGACGCATCGGTCGTCGATCCGGTGGCCGAGATCCGCCGCCTGACCGGTGGGCGGGGCGTCGATGTGGCGCTCGAATTGATCGGATTGCCCGAGGTGAGCCGCCAGGCGCTACAGTCGGTGGACGTGTTTGGCCGGGTGGTGCTGGTGGGGTTGTCGGACCGGCTGCTGGCAGTCGATCCATACCGCGAGATCCTGGGCAAAGAGGCGGAGATCATCGGTGCGTCCGATCACCTGATATCGGAGTTCCCGCTGCTGTTCGAGTACGCCTGCCGGGGGGCGTTAGACCTCTCCGACATCGTCACCCGCACCGTTCCATTAGAGGCTGGCGCCGTCAACCAGGTCATGGATGAGTTGGATGCGTATGGCGGCGGCGTCCGCACGGTCATCACACCGGCGGCCTAAGAGAGCTTTAGGTGTAAGGGCATGATGCGCGCATTGTTTCTGCTCAATCCCAGGGATCTGGGCATCATTCTGACCTACCGCTGCGCCGGGCACTGCCGGCATTGCCTCTACAACTGCGGGCCGCGTTGGCCGGACGAGGCGATGTCGGCGGCGGCGTTGCGCCAGGCGCTGGAGGCGGCGTTGACCTGGCCCCGGACGCCCCAGGTCCACCTGACCGGCGGCGAGCCGTTCTTTTACTTCGACCTGCTGCTGGAGGGCGCGCGGATGGCGGCCGAGATGGGAATCGACGTGTACGTCGAGACCAGCGGCTCCTGGTGCACCGGCGAGGCGGAAGCGCTCGAGCGCTTCCGCCAGTTGCGGCAGGTGGGGATGTCGGCGGTGCTGGTCAGTTGTTCTCCTTTTCACGCCGAGCGTATTCCCCCGGCCCGCACGCTGCGGACGATCCGGGCGGCGCAACAGGTCTTCGGCACCCATCGGGTGATCGTCTACCGGCCGGAATTCCTGGATATTTTGCAGCGCCTGGGAGATGACGTGGAGCGCCCGACGCCGCTCTCGCGCTACGAAGAGGTCCTGGGCGTCGACGGTGCACGACAGGTGCTGTGGGAGGGATATGGCCTCATATCGGGCGGGCGGTCGGGCTACGCCCTGGGCCACCTGGCGCCGGGCCGTCCGGCGGCCGATTTCGCCCCGGCCCGGTGCGTGGGTGAGTTGCTCTACGCAGAGCACTCCCACTTCGATCTCTACGGTCACTTCATCCCCGCGTTCTGCGGCGGGTTGCGCGTCGGTTCGTGGCGCGACCTGGGAGCAGTCATCGACGATTTCCAGGCCGAGCGCTACCCATCGTTGGTCGAGGTATTGATCGAACGGGGGCCGTATGGCCTGTACGAGATGGCCCGGGATCGGTATGGGTACGCGCCCCGGGAGGTGGGTTACGCCGGGAAGTGTCACCTGTGCGTGGACGTGCGGCGCCACCTGGCGGTGGCGGACGATTTTGACGAACTGCGCCCGCGCGAGTTCTACGAGCATATTGAGTAAAAGGAGGTGTGTGATGAAGGTATCGGCCCAGGTTTTAGAGGCCATCGAGACGGCGATCCAGGTCGAGAAGGACGGATTCGCTTTTTATTCCGAGGCGGCCGAGCGGATCGACAGCCCCCAGGGGCGGCGGATGTTCAAGACGCTGGCTCGCGACGAGGCCGCTCATCTCAAGCTGTTCGAGGATGCCCGAGAGGCTTTGCTTGAAACCGGTGAATGGCCCTCGCCAGAGGCGGTCGAGGCTGCCAGCCCGCGTCGCTCGGTTGATCCCGGCGTCTTCCCGAAAGGGGCGGAGGCCCGTTCAGTCGAGGTCCCCGAATACGAGCTCGACGTGTTGCAGCGAGGGATCCAGGCCGAGGAGGACAGTATCGCATTCTACGCCGAGCAGCGAGATCAGGTTGACGATCCCGACGCCAGGGCGATGTACGCTTACCTGGTCGAGCAGGAGGAGGGCCACCGGATGATCTTGCAAGGGGAGTACGACTACCTGGCCGGGACCGGCTTCTGGTTCGACTTCGGCGAGTTCGATCTGTCTTCGGCAGGGTGAAAGGAGCGAGATGAGCAAGCTAAAGGACATGCACACGCCCATCTTTTGGGCCGAGGGACATCCGGGGCCGCTTTCGGCCGAGGGATGGACGGTCACGGTGGGCGGCCTGGTCGAGCGACCGGCGGCGTTGACCTACGAGGCGATCCGGGCGCTGCCCCGCTCGATTGCCGACGCCCGCCTGACCTCGGTGACGCGCTGGAGCGTGCGGGGAGAGTGGGGCGGCGTGCGCTTGAGCGACCTGCTGGACGAGGTTGGATTGCAAGATAGGGCAGCCCACGTGCAGTTCGTCTCCTATCGCGAGATCTACACGACTTGCATCCCGCTGGAAGTCGCGCTGCGCGAGCGGACGCTGTTGGCCTACGAATTCGACGGCGAGCGGCTGGACGCCGATTACGGCGGGCCGGTGCGTGCCTTCTGCCCGTATCTGTGGGGCTACAAGTCGGCCAAGAGTGTGGTGGGCTTGAACGTGCTGGATCGATCGGTGCCGGGCTACTGGGAGGTGCGGGGGTATCCCGATGACGCCCAGATCCAGGCTGGCCGCGTCCACGACGTCAATACCCACCGCTGGCGGCACATCCCCGACGGTGAGGTAATCGAGTTCCTGGATTGACACATCCCTCCGAAACCATTCATGTCGCCCGGGGCGCTCGCTGCCAGTGGGTCACCTCCCACGAATTTGCAATGCAAATTCAGCTTTTCGTCTTATACATTCGGCTCCCTGGTGCTTCGCGTTGATTCGTGCAATTCGTGGCTAATCTCTCACCGCGACCATGCGAAATTCCAAAGAACCATACGTTCCACACACGGAACTTATGGCCGAGGGCATTGCATCTTAGCCGGTTGGTATATGGCGGATGAATGTCGGGCCTTCTTGCCCAGCCTCTCTTCGCCTAAACGCAATACGGTTGAGATAAGCTGATGAAGAGGCTTGTAGTGGGCGATTCATCGCCTAAAAACCGCGCTAAAGCGTGCACTACGAACCATCATAATCCCTTAAATAAACCGTATTGCGCCTAAACGTGGTTTTTGAGCTTGACAGTATACCTAGGTCGTATATAATGTACATCGTTGTGCCCAATGTAGTCAACAGGAGAGGTTGTGGATGATCTCGACTTTATCCATTTTTTGAGCGTCATTGAAGACTCTACTGAAAAAAGGGGTGGTGTTCACAGAAGTGTCTTTTTGCTCATTTTTAGGCGATGTTTGACTGGACACTTTCGAAGCTCTGGGATACAGGCGGAAAACCCAGTATTGTGTAAGGGTCGTCTGTGCCAAAGATTTCCAC
>DSAR01000086.1 GCA_011046405.1 Chloroflexota bacterium
TATACCAATCTACCGATATACCAATCAACCAATCCACCATCTCTACTATACCACAAACAGCATCAGACTTCAAGCACACGCACCGGGCCGGTCAGGGCGCCCAATCCCTCATAAACGGGCGTGGGCGGCGTCTTTATCCCGCAGGATGACGTCGTGAGCGGCCCCTTCCCGGATGCTGGCGGAGGAAACCACCGTCAGGCGGGCCTTCTCCTGCAATTCGGGGATCGAGCGGGCGCCGCAACTGCACATCGTGGCGATGACCTTGCTCAGGGTCAGGTCCAGGTTATCCTTCAAGCGGCCGGCGTAGGGCACGAAGGCATCGACCCCTTCCTCGAAATCGAGCGAGGTCTCACCGCCGAGATCGTAGCGCTGCCAATTCCGGGCCCGGTTGGAGCCCTCACCCCAGTATTCCTTGACGAAAGCGCCGTTGAGCACCGTCCGCCGGGCCGGGCTCTCGTCGAAGCGGGCGAAGTAGCGGCCCAACATCACGAAATCGGCCCCCATCGCCAGCGCGAGTATGATGTGATAATCCTGCACGACCCCGCCATCGGAACAGATCGGCACGTAGATGCCGGTATCCCGGAAATAGGCGTCGCGGGCCTTTGTCACCTCGATCACGGCCGTCGCCTGCCCCCGCCCGATCCCCTTCTGTTCGCGGGTGATGCAGATCGACCCGCCGCCGATGCCGACCTTGACGAAATCGACCCCGGCCTCGACCAGGTAATGGAAGCCCTCGCGATCGACGACGTTCCCGCCGCCGACGGGGAGGCTATCGCCATACGTCCGTTTGACGAATCGAATCGTGTCCCGCTGCCATTCGCTAAAGCCATCGGAGGCGTCGACGCACAGGATATCGGTCCCGGCCTCCACCAGGGCCGGCACGCGCTCCGCGTAATCCCGGGTGTTGATCCCGGCGCCCACCATCAGCCGCTTCCCTTGATCCACCAGTTCGTTGGGATATTCCTTGCTCTGCTCGTAATCCCTCCGGAAGACCAGAGAACTGAGATTTTGATCCCGGTCCACGATAGGCACAGCGCTCAACTTGTGCGCCCAGATCAGGTCGTTGGCTTCAGAGAGCGTGATCCCCTCCTCGCCGTAGATCAATTCGGAAAACGGCGTCATCAGCTCTTCCACCGGGGTATCCAGGTCGGTCCGGGTGAGGCGATAATCCCGGCTGGTCAGGATCCCCAGCAGTTTGCCGTGGGCCGATCCGTCAGCCGTCACCGCCATGGTCGTGTGACCAGTCTCCCGCACAATCGCCAGCGCATCTCGGAGTGTCGTCCCGGGTTTGACGTTGGAGTCGCTCTCCACGAAACCGGCCTTGTAGCGCTTGACCTTCCGGACCATCTCGGCCTGGTGTGCGATGGGCTGCGAGGCGTAGATGAACGACAACCCGCCACACCGGGCCAGCGCGATGGCCATATGGTGATCAGAGACGGCCTGCATAATAGCCGACGTGAAGGGGATGTTCAGTTCCAAAGCGGGTCGTTCCCCTCGCTCGAATTTGACCAGGGGGGCCCTGAGGTCCACGTTCTCGGGCGCGTGTTCCTTTTGGGTCAGGTGGGGGATGAGCAGATACTCGCTAAACGTGCGTGCTGGTTCCGGGTAATAGTATGCCATAGCCATCAACCTCTTAAGTCCACGCGGCCGTATCCCATACGCCGGACCTGGTTCTCGTTTTGCCGCCAGTCCTTGCTGACCTTGACCCACAAATCCAGGTATATCTTGCCGCCGGTCATGCGCTCGATTTCCTGTCGGGCCGCCGCCCCGATCTGGCGGAGCATCTGCCCTTTCTTACCGATCAGGATGCCTTTGTGCGATCCTTTTTCCACGAACACGTTGGCCGCGATATAGATGACGCCTTGCTCTCGCTCCTTGAACTCCTCCACGACGACGGCCACACCGTGAGGCACCTCCTGGTGGACATATCGCAATACCTGCTCGCGCACCAACTCACCCGCAATCATCCGTTCCGCCTGATCAGTCACCTGGTCGCCAGGGTAATAGCGCGGGCCTTCGGGCAGGGCGTCGACGAGCAGATCGAGCAATTTGTCCAGGTTTTCCCCGCTGGTCGCCGTCGTCATCATCCAGGCATAGTGATGGGGCAGCAGATCCCAGTACGCCTCGGTATGTGGTTTCACCAACTCCGGCGAAAGCAGGTCCATCTTGTTCAACACGAGAATGACCGGGGCGTCGGTGTGTTGTTGAAGCAAATCCGCAATCATGCGGTCTTCTTTTGTGGGCAAGGTCGAGACATCGACCATAAACAGCAGCACGTCGCTATCGGGAATGGCGTCGGCGGCGACGGCGACCATCAACTGGCCCAACTCGTGGCGCGGGCGATGAATGCCCGGCGTATCCACGAAGATGATCTGCACGTCCTCACGCGTCACAATCCCCAGGATACGGCTGCGTGTCGTCTGGGGTTTATGCGAGACGATGGCCACCTTCTGTCCCACAGCCTGGTTGACCAACGTGGACTTGCCCACGTTGGGCCGTCCGATGACGGCGACGAAACCGGATTTATACCCCGGCGGTGTCGCGTAGGGGTCTGAGACTTCCGCTTCAAACTCGTTTACTTCAAACTCATTTACTTCAAACTCATTTATTTCACTCATCTTGATCCCTTCCGATTATATCGCATCTGGACTCTCCCCTTCGCGCACGAGATAGATGCCGGGCCAGCTCAACAGCGTCACCACACCCTTGACCAGGACGTTGGACCAGAAGATCGACCAAACACTGGCGACCGGCAATCGCCCGCCGAAAGCGCCCCAGCAGAAAATCAGGCTATCCAACGGCACACCCACCGCGTTGCTGACCAACACCCGCGACCATTCATAGCGCCGCGTCACCCGCGTCACCCACAGGTGATAGATCTCTGTGTCGACGAATTCGCTGACGACCTCAGCGACGATGGAGGCCGCGACGATGCGCCACACCGGCCATGGATCGAGCACGGCGGCGAACGCTTCTTGCAGCGGCCACGAAGGGTCCGGCGGCAGCCAGACGGCGAAGGAGAACAAGGCGGCCATCGCCAGGTTGATGACGGCAGCGGCGACGATGACGGCCCGGGCCGCCCGCCGCCCCAACGATTTATGCACCAGGTCTCGCAACGTAAACGTGAGTGGATAGACGAACGTGCCGACGTCCACACTGAACCCCGCCACCAGCGCGATCTTCAGGCTCAACACGTCCGCCAACATCTGCGCAGCGATATAACCGGCCACGAGCCAAACGCCGACGGTAGAAAACGTAACAACTTGTTCTCGCTTCATATCACGTCCAGTCCATCAATAATGAAAAGGCCCGCCCATTTATGAGCGGGCTCTATTCAACTAGTCAACTGGCCCAACCTTATTCTTCCTGTTCGCGCTTGTGCTCCGCGACGATCTCCTCTGTCAGATGTGGTGGGACGTTCTCGTAATGATCCAACGCCATCGAGAAGATGCCCCGGCCCTGGGTCAGACTTCGCATATCGGTCGCGTAGCGCTGCATCTCGGCCAGGGGCGCCAAAGCGGTGATGGTGCTCTTGCCACTGCTCTGATCCATCCCCAGCACCCGCGCTCGTTTCGTGTTCAGGTCGCCGATGATGTCACCGGTATACTCGTCCGGCACCGTCACCGACACCTTGTACACCGGTTCCAACAACACCGGCCCGGCGCCCATCATGGCCCGTTTGAACACCTCTCGGGCCGCGATCTGGAAAGCGATGTCCTTGGAATCGACCGGGTGCTCTTTGCCGTCGAAGACAACCGCCCTGACGTCGACCACCGGATACCCGGCGATGGGCCCTTCCTCCATCACCTGCTTGACGCCCTTCTGGATCGAGCTCTCGAAAGAGCGGGAGATCGCCCCGCCGAAGACGTCCCATTCGAATTCGTAGCCGGTATCGCGGGGGAGCGGTTCCAGGCGCATGTGCACCTCGGCGAACTGCCCCGCCCCGCCAGTCTGCTTCCTATGCCGGTATTGATCGGCGTACGTCTGGGTAATCGTCTCCCGATAAGGCACCTTGGGCGTCTTGGTCGTCACCCCCACCCCAAAACGATTTTCCA
>DSAR01000578.1 GCA_011046405.1 Chloroflexota bacterium
AGCCGGTGGCTCAATCCCACGAGATCCAGCAATTCCTCGGCCCGCCGTCTTCGCGCCCGCCGGCCCAGCGATTGACCCACCATCGGCACCTCGACGTTCTCCCGCGCGGTCAGGGTGGGGATCAGGTTGTGCAACTGGAAGATAAAGCCCACGGTCCGGGCGCGGAAATGGTCCAGGTTCCGCACCGACGCGAGATTTTCCCCATCCACGATGACGTCGCCCGACGTGGGCCGGTCGAGAGCGCCGATCATATTGAGCAACGTCGACTTGCCGCTGCCCGATGGCCCCATCACCGAGACGAATGCGCCCGCGCCGATCTGCAAATCGACCTCGTCCAGCGCCCGCACCGACGCGCCGTCTCCATATATTTTCACCAGATTTCTCGTCTCAACGATCATCGTCTTCTCCTGGGGTTGGTAGGTTGGTATGTTGGTAGATTGGTATGTTGGTAGATTGGTATGTTGGTAAATTGGTATGTTGGTAGATTGGTTGGTATTCGCTTATTCGCCTATTCGCTCATTCGCCCATTCGCCCATTCGCCCATTCGCCTATTCGCTCATTCGCCTATTCGCTCATTTTTAACTCGATGAACGCGGTCATGCCCCAGCGAATTTCCGGCGCGAGTTCGTCCAGGGCCAGCACGGCGGTGTAGTGGACGCCGCCGGAACCCGCTTCGGCCATGGGCGCGATGTGGATCACCTGGGCGGTGAAGGTGCGCTCCGGCAGTACGTCGAAGGTAATCGTCGCCTCCTGCCCCACTCCCACCCGGGTCACGTCGGCCTCGCCCAGGTCAGTCGTTTCGACCTGGAGCGTGCGCAGATCACCCAGTGTGAGCAATGGCTGCCCCGGTGCGAGCGTCTCCCCCACCTGCGCTGTCACGCCGCCCACGGTCCCGTCGAAGGGGGCGTGCAATTCGTAGCGGGCCAAAGTCGCCCGGGCTGCCTCCAACATCGCTTGCGCCTGCTTCACGCCGGCCTGCGCCTGCGCGATTTCCTCAGCCAAAGCCCCGGCCTGGGTCAGTTCCAACTGCGCCTGGGCCACGCCCTTCTGAGCCTCAGCGACGGTCACGGCCACGTCGGCCTCTCGGATCTGGGCGCGCACGTCCCTACGCGCTCTATCCAGGCGCAGTTGGGCTGCTTTCAGCGCGTGCTCCGCCCCGCGTAACCGGATCGCAGCCTCTTCCTCTATCCAATCCTCCACGTCTCGACCTCGTTTCTGGTCATAGTCGATCTGCGCCTGTTTGTACGCCGCCTCCGCCCGGGCCAATTCCGCCTCGGCCTCGGCGACCTCAACCTGAATCCCTTTGGCGAGACGATTCCGCTCAGCCAGGGCCTGGGCGATGGCGGCCTCGGTTGCCTGAACCTGCTGCCGGGCCCGAGCGACTATCTCTGGGCGAGGGCGTTCCTGCAACATCATCAAGCGGGCTTGTGCGCTCGCCAGCGCCGCCTCGGCTCTCTGCACAGCCAGTTCTGCATCGACGGCGTCGAGTCGCGCCAACGTCTGCTCCGCTTCCACTTCGTCGCCCTCCGTCACCAGGATCTCTATCATCGTCCCACCGGTCGGCGCGCTCAGCACTACCCGCCTGGCGGGCGCCGCCTCTCCGGTGATAGACAACGTCGCCTCCTCGTCCACCGGGAATTCCGGCGTCGGCGTCTCCTCCGTCGCCCATCCACAGCCCACCAGCCCCAAAAGAAGCGCCAGCATCACAAGCATCATCACAAGCATCATCCAAAACAACGTCCGTTTTCGCATATCTCTATTCCCCCACTTGCCACTTGCATACTTGCCACTCGCCACTTGCATACTTGCGACTTACAACCTGCAACCTTATCACTCACCCTCAATGTCCACGAAAGCCGTCATCCCCCAACGGACATCCGGGTCGAGCCGGTCCACATCGACGATGGCGGTGTAATTGACCCCGCCGGCCTCGGAATCTGACATCGGCGAAATACGGACGACGCGCCCGGTGAAGAGCTGCTCCGGCAGCCCCTCGAAAGCGATTTCGACTTTCTGCCCCACGGCGACCTGTCCGACGCTGATCTCGTCCAGGTCGCTCGTCTCCACCCGCAGCGTATCCAGGTCGCCCAGTGTGACGATGGGGCTTCCCGCGAGCAGGAACTCCCCCTCCCGCACGTGGACGTTCCCCACGACGCCCGCGAAGGGCGCCCGCACCGTCGTCCGCGCCAGCATCGCCTGGGCCTCTGCGAGAGTGGCGTCAGCCTTCTGCACCGCCGCCTCGGCCGCCGCGAGTTCGCCCGCACTGGCCCCGGCCTGCAATAGGTCCAGTTCCGCCAGGACGATGCCCCACTGTTCCCGGGCGGCCTGCACCGCCGCCTCGGTCGCCGGGGTCCGGTCGCCGGCCCCGGCTAACAGCGCGTCCAATTGGGCCTGGGCCAGGTTCAAGCGCTCGCTGGCAACCTGCAATTGATGACGCGCCTGCTCCTCCGGCGCGCCCAACAGGGGGCATAGCGTCTTCTGCTCCCCATTCAAATCGAACTCGTGACACGTCATCGTCAGCTCGTGCGTCTCATAAGCCGCCAATCGATCGGCCTGGGCTGCGATGACGGCCGCCTCGGCGGCCACGACGTCGGCCTGCGTCCCCGCCAAAGCGACCCGGTCGCGGTGGACGATGGTCTGGGTGAGCGTCGCCTGGGCCGCGGCCGCCTGGGCCTGGCGCACGGCGACCGCCTCGGGCCGGGGCTGAGCTTGCAAGAGCGCCCGTTCAGCCTGCGCCGCCTCCAGCGCCGCCTCGGCCTGCCGGACCGTCAATTGGGCATCGGTGGGGTCGAGCTGCAGCAGGAGATCGCCCGCCTCGACTTCATCCCCCTGCGCGACAAATATCTCCAGCACCGTGCCGCCCACCTGGGCGCTTATCGTCGCCCGCCTCGCGGGCAGCACCTTGCCGGTCACCGATATGACAGGCACATAATCCTCAACGACCCCCGTCGGCAGCGGCGGCGGCATCTCAGTGCTTCTGCACCCAGAAAAGATCACGGTCAATATGACGAATCCGAGCATAGTGAATTTTCTCATTATCCGACTCCCTCGTAATCGAAGTGCACTTTCAGTCTTCTCTCGTATCTACTCACCTTGCGCCCGCCGGATCGTAATCCGGCCACTTGCACGCAACGTGTTAGCTTCCGTCACCACCCAGCCAATAGCCCACGCGCCACCGGCGCGCGCCATCGGCGCGGATTGTAATCCGCTCTGCACATATATGCTGAGCAGTTACCTTCTCTCGCAATTTGATAGTACATTGACAGGCCAAATAGGCGATGCTATAATGAAAATTGACTAACGAGATCCTCGTACATTTAGAATCTCACAAAGACGTGGAAAATCACGTCCATTATGAGGAAGTTATGAATACATCGACTATTGTGCAAGCTACTTATGAAAATGGCGTCCTGCGGCCTGCCCATCCGCTTGATCTGGCTGAACAACAAGTGGTTCAGGTCCAACTGGACATTCAAACAACGACCGATCATCCGCATATCACCTGCACCCCGGGCATCTGTGGCGGACGGCCTGCCGTGCGAGGAACTCGCATTCCGGTTAAGGTGCTGGTTAAGTATCATCAGATGGGTTATACGCTGGCGGAAATTCTCTCAGGCCACACTGGCTTGACGCCAGCCCAACTGCACGACGCGCTCAGCTATTATTACGACCACCAGGCTGAGATAGAGGCTGATATTGAAGCTGATGAATTAACAGTGCTCCTTGATCACTTTGACTTGGAAATAGACGAAGCGAGCGTTTTTCACTCCGCACAACGGCATTCGCACAGATAAAGAACCAACTCCGTTGGCTGCCATCTTTGTGAGGATGGCTTCTCTTCCCTCTCCAACCTACTCGTAGCGCAAGGCCTCCACCGGCCGCATGCGGGTGGCCCGCCAGGCGGGGTAGAGCCCGCCCAACATCCCGGCGACCAACGAGACCAGGAGGGCCTGTGCGAACAGTTTTGGCTCGTAGAGCAGGTCGAGCGAACCGTATACCCCCGGAATCAATCGCATCAATTGCCCCAGGCCCAGCCCCATCAGTATACC
>DSAR01000218.1 GCA_011046405.1 Chloroflexota bacterium
GAGGATCACCTCCGCCGCCTCTGCCATCGGATACCCGAAGACACCGGTGTTGATGGCTGGCAGGACGACCGAGCGCAAGTCGTGGGCGTCGGCCTGGCGCAAAGCGGCCTCGACTGCCGAAGCCAACAGATCGGCCGAACGGGATGTCCCGTAAGTCCTACGCCGGCTCTTCTACCTCCTTGAAAAACAAATGCATCAACAGAGAGGCCAACAGGTAAGTTGCGCCTGTGGTCAAGAAGAGCGGCGAGAAACCCAAATGTTGTTGTACGAGCCCGCTGACGCCCGGCCCAATCATCCACCCCACTGAGGATGTCGCGCCCAGCAGCGCCCCGACTTTTCCCCGCTCCTTATCACGGGCCTGTCGCATAGCGAAGGCGGTGTACAGCGGATTGCCCATATTCATCAGCATCGCCCGCAACCAAAGCGCCCCAATAGCGACCGGCAATACTGGTGTGAATCCGAGCGCCATCAAGAAGGGCAAAGAAGCGAGTTGAGTGCCCACAATCGTCCGCACCTCACCCCATCGCTCCGACAAGATGGGTGCAGCCAATGTTCCGACCCCGATGAGCAATTGATAGATGGCAAAGACCCATCCTAAAAGATGATCGGAGATGCCAAATCGTACTTTGAGGAAGATGTTGAGATACGGGATCAATAGACCTGCCCCCAACGAGATAATCAACTGCGTCACCACCAACCGGCGCACGTCCTGCCGCCGTAACAAGGAGCCGATGGAAAACGCGACACCGACTAAAGGACCGGGCTCGGGTCGTTTGCGCTGGCGAATGACCAGCAAAGGGATCAAAGAAAGTCCCATGGTGAAACATGCAATCAAAAGCGTGGCCCGATAGGCCGCTGCGCTCTCCGGGCCAATGCCCAGTCGGACCGCAAACCAGCCCGGTATCGCGCCGCCAACGATGCTGCCACCGAAAGCGACCAGCATTCTCAGGCTGGATTGCAAACTAAAGGCGGTTGGTTGCTCATCCTCGGTAGTGTTCTGCGCGATGAAGGCGGGACCGGCAGCCCTGAAAAGCGCATTCCCGATTCCCAGCACAGCGGCCGCCAACAGCAACAAGCCATCAACCGGCGCCAACACGAGGGCGCCAATCCCAACCGATGAACAGATCACCCCCAGGAGCATCGACCGCCGTATGCCTATACGATCGGTTAACATGCCCAGGGGCAAGCCCAAGACCAGGGCTGCCAGACTGATGGACGATTTCAACAGCCCCAGGAAAGCCAGATCGTCTCCCCGGGCCAGGATAAAAAGATTGAACAGAAGCTGAAAAATACTGTTTCCCAGACCATAGATCCCGATCATGGCCATGAATAGTCTCGTGTTCCGGTTCAGGCCAGAGATACGTCTTAGTTGTCGCGCAAACGTGTTGGGCATAATTTATTAGGGCCTACCAATAGAATCCTTGCACAGCAAGCAAGAATTTGGCGGTCAACGGTTCCTTTTTGGTTCTGGCTTGTCCAGGTTAGGTGTCAAAAGCCTTCCGATAACTCGTCCCAGGCCTGGAGCGCCCGGCGCAGGTGGGGAATGGTGATGGATCCACCGACGGTCAAGCCAATGGCCAACGCTTCCTCCAACTCCTCACTGGTCACCCCCACCTCGTGAGAACGTATGACGTGGTATTTGATGCAATCGTCACAGCGCAGCACCAACGAGGCGACCAGGCCCAGTAGTTCCTTGGTCTTGGACGAGAGCGCACCCTCTTGGTACACGCGGGTATCGAGATTATAAAAGCGCTTGACGTTCAGGCTGGCGTACTTCATCACAATCTCGTTCAAAGCCTCTCGCTCCTCCTTGAATTGTTCGGTGATTTTCTTCGTCATTCTCGGTCTCCATTTCTACGCTCACATTTTCCAGTCCTATCTCTATAGACTTTATTCATTACCCGACATCTCTGGATCACGAATGTCACGAATGGACAAATAACACGAATTTTGGCTTCGAATTTCAAAAAACATTCGTGACTCTACCGAAAAAAGGTCATCTCACCACAGAGTCACCGAGAACACGGAGAAAAATTAAGGTGTGCATTAAAATTTTTACGCAAATCGTGCCAAACAGTGAATTTTTTTGAGTAAAATGTTAAATTCTCTGTGCTCTCTGTGTCTCTGTGGTGAAATCTAGGCTTATTTCAGTGCAGCCATAGATGCAAAGCAGCAAATGCAAGTGAGGAGTCCTAAAATTTCATCCTTTCAAGGCTCCTCATTCACACTCTCAATGGTCTGTCATCAGATTACGCTTGTGCTATTGCTGTAAGAACCTGACCGCTCCATTGACGATTGATCCCTCACCAGCCGATTTACCGCCCTGGGATGGCGCGAATTTCAAGATCCGGTCCGCCAGCCGAGAGAAGGGCAACGATTGCAACCATATTCGTCCTGTGCCCTGCAACGTAGCCAGGAAGAGGCCCTCTCCACCGAAAATCATTGACTTCAGGTTGCCCGCTCGCTGGATGTCGTAAGAGATGGCGCTCTCGAAAGCCACGATACAGCCGGTATCGACCAAAATCTTCTCATTATTCAAGCGCTTCTCGATGACCGATCCACCGGCGTGGAGAAAGAGCATGCCATCCCCTCGGAGCCGTTGGAGGATAAAGCCCTCGCCACCAAACAGCCCGGCCCCCAACTTCTTGTTGAACGCAATGCTCAGTTCGGTCCCCAGGGCGGCACACAGGAAAGCGTCCTTCTGACAAATCAATTCCCCGTTCGCCTCATCCAGATCGATAGCCATGATTTTGCCTGGATAGGGCGCGCCAAAGGCCACCCTTTTCTTTCCTGCTGGGGTGACGTTGCTAAAATGTGTCAGAAACAATGATTCACCGGTAATGGCGCGCATCCCTACACTGACGACTTTGTCCAAGAACCCGGCCTTTGGCTTAGATCCATCTCCCATCTTGGTCTCAAAGCCGATGCCATCCTCCATATACATCATCATCCCGGCTTCAGCAATGACCGTCTCGCCGGGGTCCAACTCGACTTCCACGAATTGGAGATCGTCACCAAAGACCTGATAATCTATCTCATGACTCCTCATCCCACAGCCTCCTTAGATATTTTTGATCTGAAAAGTTGCACCATAAACAGTAGCCCAATAGTATCATCGCAGGCAATTCCCTCGCCAGCGAATTGCCCGCACGTCGACGTCTTTCGCGTGGAGGGGCAAAAGTCGCCCAAGCATAACAGAAAAAGCACCAGCGTCCCCGCTCGTATAGAAGGTGTGACAACTGACCTGCCCCGGGCCGGCCTCCATATTCCGCCGCGCCAGCACACGGCTTACCTGACGGGCGACGGCAGGCGCCGGGTCGATAACGTGTACCTCAGGTCCCAATATCCACTCGATGATCGGTTGGAGAAATGGGTAGTGTGTACAGCCCAATACCAGTTGGTCTATCCCGGCGTCGATCAAGGGCGTCAGGCACTCCCGCAGCAACGCCTCGGTTCTCGGCGTATCCAACGCGCCGGCCTCGACGGCTGTCACCAACCCCGGGCATATCCGGGTCAGCACGCGCGCATCGCCTCCATAGCGCTCGACCAGGCTGGCGAAGAGCGCCCCCTGGAAGGTCGCCTGGGTGGCAATCACGCCGACGACGCCGTTGCGCGTTTGCTCAACGGCTGGCTTGACGGCCGGTTCCATCCCCACGAACGGCACGCCGGGAAAGATGCGCCGCAGATCGTGCAGCGCCGCCGCCGAGGCGGTATTACAAGCCACGACGACGATCTTACACCCCTGGCTCAATAAGAAGCGCACAATACCCTCAGAAAGCGCCTGGACCTGATCAAGCGCGCGTGGGCCGTATGGCACGTGGGCCTGATCGGCCAGATAGATCGTCGATTCGTGAGGCAGGTGCTGCACAATCTCGCGCCACACGCTCAACCCTCCCACGCCGGAGTCGAATACCCCGACCGGTTTGACGCTTTCCAAATCAAAAACTCCCCTGGGAACCGTGCGAATCTGACGCTTCCCTCGATCCCCGTCGGAAGGCCAGATAAGCGCCTAAAAGCAGTACCACGCCCTGTAACGCAATCAAC
>DSAR01000203.1 GCA_011046405.1 Chloroflexota bacterium
CCTCATATCCCGCTGCGGGCCGCCACGCGCAAACCATCGGCGAAGCGCGCCAGGTGTATGCGCACGTGGTCACGGCGGATAATTATGGCAACCAGACCAGCCAGAGCTTCGGTCCGGTTTACGTGGATACCGTCCACACGCCCGATTACGCCCCGCTGGCAGAGGCGCCGGCGGAGGTCTATCGCGGCTGGATGGACAGTGCATGCACGCTGCTCGGTGTGGATCGCCGCGCGAGTCAACGCGCAGCGAACGCCGCGCTCGATCAGCCGCAGAAGTTTTACGCCACATGGACTTCTTCTTCCCCCGCAGCGGGGGGAGGCCAGGAGGGGGGTCACCTGCGCCTGACCTGGATGGGCGCGGATTGGGACTATGACGGCAACTTGTTCATCTACCTCTCGGCGCCGGGCGTCGGCGCGACCTCGGCCTACCACCCGTTCACGCCGACGCGCCCCATCACTTTGCCGGCGCCGGTCAATTATCTGATCTGGGTGCAGGATAGCCAGACCGCCAGGTTGTTGGCCTGGGATGATGGCACACAAAGCTGGCAGATTGCGGGCGCCGACTTCACCTACCGCTTCGACGCACCCTACACCGACCTGAGCATCCCGTTTGCCACGCTGGGCATCACAACCCCAGAGACCACCGACCTGGGGTTGCTGGCCTTAGCCGCCGAGGAGGCTCAAATGCGCTTCTGGGCCACCGCGCCCGCGCGCAATGTCGTCAACAGCGCCTGGGCCGCCGATGCCCTCGAATCCGAACTCAGAACGGTCGGAGGCTATGGCAACCCGACGCGCGCGTACAACGTGCAGCTTGGCGCGGGCGTCTGTCCTAATGACCTGGTGTTCTCAGAAGCCAACGTGACCATGCGCCTGAGCGCATCCCCGGTCGGTTACGAGGTGGTCACCTATGACGATGGCTGGCTTACGGAGCAGGGCGACCTGCTTCGTTCCGCCATCGGCAATGGCGAGACGGCAGTCTACCAGCTCGATCTGACCAACGCGGGACAGGCAGTGGCGGCCAACGTCACGGTGGTGATCACGGCCACTGAGCTGCGATTGGATAACGCCCCCACGCCGGTGGGCGACTATGTGTGGCGCGATGTGCTCACCCTGGGCGATATCGCGCCGGGGGAGCACAAGACCGTCACCTTTAGCGGCACGGTCGTGTTCAACGTGAACAATACCCATGCAATCAGCGGCTTCGTCAGCGTGGATGCGCGCCTCGCGTATGATCGCTCGGCCTACGTGGGGGCGCCGATCCACGCCCGCTCCGTCGTCCACCGCATCGACTATCATCCGCCGAGCTATGTGGAGATCTCCCAGCCGCGCACGCTGCTCGGCCTGGGGGTCAATCAAGTCCGGGGCGTGGTACATGATGAGAGCGCCGTGCCCAAGATCACCCTGGAGATGCAGTCGCCGGACGGCGATCTTTCGACGATAGATTGCTTTGATCTCGATACGATCAAGTCTGAGGGGGCCTGGGCGTGCAATGTGGATGTGGGAACGAGCGCCGCCAACGACGACCTCTTCAAGCTGCGCGCGCTACGGATCGCCTGGGGCAGATCAGCGCGTGGACGCGCTGGCTTACCTTGACGGTCGATACGCAGCCGGTGACGCTTACCGTGGACGCCGCGACACTAGCGGCGCTGAGTGATGGCTGGCTGTCCGCCGGCGAGACCAGCCTCTCCGGGCAGGTGGTCGATAATCGGCTCCCCGGCGAAGTGCGGGTATGTCAACCGGGCGGGGAAACCTGCAACCGCGCTGAACTTGCGCTCGATGCCCAGAGCCTCCCGCAAACCGTCTTTGTCTACAACGATGTGCCCGCGACCCCCATCCCCATAGGCAGCGCCAACGCCTGCGAGGGCGGCGTCCTGATCGAGCGCACCTTCGTCGTCAGCGACAGTTTCAGTGTAGCCAGTGTCGAAGTGGGCTTCAACGCGGATCTTGTGTATCGCAACACGCTGCTGGCGGCCCTGACCTCGCCCTCCGGCCGGCAGGCCATCCTGCATTATCCCCTGGGGTATCCGGGGCGGAACCTGGATGTCACATGGGACAATGCGGCCTGGAACATCCTCTTTAACGAGAAATCGCCCCACAACACCGCCGCCCCGTACTACGAGAACGTGCGCCGCCCCGATCAAGACGTCAATCTCCTCTTCGGCGGCGAGAACGCTCAGGGAACGTGGCGGCTGACCCTCTGCGATCATCATTCGCTGACAGCCGACAATGGCTTCTACAACCACAGTCGCTTGACCCTCACCACCGACCGGCTCCCAGAAAACACCCGCGCCAGTTGGCGTTACAGCCTGTCCAATGTGGGAAATCAGGACGGCGTGACGCGGACGTTAGCCTTGTACGGCCTGGATAGCGTTGGACGCACAGCGTCCGCCGGCAATCGCAGCGCGCCGTTGAGCCTGACCTTCCAGGTGGATACGGTCCCGCCGGTCATCACCTACGTGACGCATACCGCCGTGCTGCGTCCCGGCGATCCCCTCCTTATCGCAGGGACGGTCAGCGACGGCGGCGGCGTCAGAGTCATGCAACTCAGCGGCCTCGCGCCGGGGCAGGGCGCCGTAGCCGACGTGATCCCGCTGGAGTACGATCCAGCCATCGGCGCCGGTCGCAACCGCGCTACGTGGGCCTACACTGCTACCCACCAACTGACGCAACCCGGCGACTATGCCCTATGGATCGAGGCGGTCGATGAGGCGGGCAACCGCAGCCGATTTGGGCCGTTGGCCGTGGAAGTTCTGGCCCCTCGGCGTATCTCCAAAGCCGTCACCCCGGCCCAGAACGTGCTGCCGGGCAGCATCGTGACTTACACGCTCACGATGTACAACGACCATCCCGAAGCCCTCGCCACGACTATCATCACGGATCCCCTACCGGCGGCGATCACGCCTTTGGCAACCGTGCAAGGGCCTGACTTTACCCTGTCGCCCGCGCGCGTCTTGACCTGGCCGTCGTTCCCGTTGGCCGCGTACGATTCGACGGTACTGCAATTCACCGCCCGTGTGACCACCAACCTCGCGTATTTGGGGGTGTCCGTGGGCAACACCGCCTACTTCAGCACCGAAGACGTCAGCGGCGCGTCGAAAGAGGCCAGCTTCCGTATCATCTCCGCCATCCACATCCTCAGCCCGCAGGCCAACCAGCGCTTCACGGCGACCAACGGCGTCAGCGTGACCGTGCCCGTCGCCATCGCCACGCCGCTCACGCTGCCCGACGAGGGCTATTGGCAGCTGGCCGTCGATGGCCGCGCGGTCATCAGCTCGGTGCTGACGACCACGGCCACCATCCCGCTAGGCGTGGGGACGCGCGTCATCAGCGCCACGCTGTACACACCGGAGCATCAAGTGCTCGGCGCGGACGCGGTCAGCGTCGAGGTCATCTCTCCCTGGCGGCGGGTCTATCTGCCGTTGGTGCTGCGCGGCGGAGGCGCGCCTTAGCGAACGGCGCGCGTCGTCCCACGTAAATTTCGGCATAGTTCACGCGAGAAGCAAACGCACCTTACTACCGCAGCAGGGGGTCGTGGTCGGCACACCGAGTTCGCATGTTGTCGTACATTGTGGGGCTGGAGTCCGTGCTGAGGCCAATCCCAATGGATTGAGAATCACTCGTCTCAGAAGGTGTGGGAAGACATAGTGAGTAACGCCTCTTTCCAGATGCGCAGATTGCTTAGGAGAAATTGTCCCACCGACCGGGTAGGCGCGCCATCACCCACTGCTTCCAAGACCCCCAGTTGATCTACACCAGCACGTCCGCGTCGCCAGGATACGGCACTTCAAACTGACAGTGCTACCGGTATCTTCTCCAGATCCCAGGACGCTCACGGTGGGTGACAAACCCAGGGTAGCCCCGCTTTAGTTTGTTCCCTTCGACAGACTGCCAGAGGAAGGGCTTGACATACATCCGATATTCTGCTACAATTATAACTAACTAGTAAGTTATCACCGTTCTTACAGGAGGCTTTTATGACCCCCAGACCCGACGTCAGCGAGATGCGCACCGCGCAGATCATCGAGGCTGCCACCGTCG
>DSAR01000051.1 GCA_011046405.1 Chloroflexota bacterium
ATCTTGTAATTACCACATCCTTCTACACTGACGTAGATAGCAAATTTGTTGGCGTATGATCTGTTGGTCGTCACATAAAACACTGTAGCGTCAGCTTCCCAATAACCGGGTGTGGGTCCGACTTGGACCGACCGAACATTGCTCCAACCGCTATCTCCCCAAGCGTTCCTCGCTTTCACCCGGTAATAGTAGGTTCCAATCGACTTGTTGGTAATGTAGGCCGAGAGGCCAACGCCGGAGTAGGCCGTGCTTGGATTGGAGAAAGAGGTGTTGTTTGCCTCTTCCAGGACATACGTTTCTGCCCGCTCGGCAGCGTCCCAACTCACGGTGTAGTTTCTCTCTCTATTGGCATTGCTGATGGGTGAGAGGGTGGGGGTGCTGGGGATGGGTGGCCAATTTTTCATGATCAGCGGCAGGTAGACCTTGATCTCCCCCACAATGACCGAGACGCTGCTGCTGTTGTTCGACGGCGTGACGTCATCCGGGTCCGAGATGGATGCGGTGTTGACGAACGAGAAGTCGCTGTCCAGGCTGGGATCGATCTGCCCGTAGATATTGATGACGCCGCTTGCGCCTGTACCCAATTCCTCGAGCGCCCAGGTGTAGGAGAAGGCGCCGGTCGGCGTGACGGTCAGGGTGCTGTCGTAGCTCGGGTTCAGGATCTCGGCGGGCAGATCGTCGGTGACGGTGACATTGGTAGCCGGGGCGTCGCCCTCGTTGGCGATGGCGAGGGTGAAGGTGATATAGTCGCCGGGCTCGAATCCGCCGCCATTGTCGACCACGCTCTTTTGGATGCTGACGTCGGGCGCGGGCGGGGCCGTGATCGTGAAGCCATTGTCCAGTTGTCCGGATTGCGCGTCCGGGTTGGTGACGACGACGTTCCACTGGCCGGCCGCGGCCCCGGTCAGGTCGAAGTTGCAGGTGATCTGGGAATCGTTGACTACCACCACACTGGTGCCGTTGATGGCCGGCTGGCCCGATCGGGTCAGTTTGACCGTCGCGCCGGTCTGGAAGTTGCTGCCAGCCAGGTTGGTGATGCTGACGTTGCCGGTGTTCTCGCCGGTGTTCGGTGTGATGGCGGTGACGGAGGGAGCTGGGGTTGGGTCGTCGGTCGTCCAACCAATGTCCTCTAAAATGCCCATCGTCACGGGGCCAGGGTTGTGGTTCGACTCGCCTTTAGCAAGAGAGAAGGTCATCAGAGCGTTCGGGGTGCTGTTGAAGGTCTCGTCCAGGTGAGAGTAGCTGGAGCCGGACTGCCAGGTGGCTGGGGCGTATAGCTTGACTCGCCCTGCGTTGGCGGCGTTGGCATTGGGGCCGTCGAACCAGATATTTTGACTGGTGAGGGCGTTGCCCAGAGCCACCGAGGGGTTGGGGTAAGTGGCCGTATTGATCAAGGCAGTGCCACCGCTGTCCTCGGTGAAGCGATCGTAGCTGATCGGGTAGCCGGTACCACCGCCCCAACAGCCTGCTCCATACGTCCCATTACAGTCGTGGTATCCCTGCGAGTTCACCACGCCATCGTCCCACCGCATAGAACCGCTAAACCCCAGACCGTGAGCAATCTCGTGTAACACGACGCTGGCGAAATCGTATTGACTGCCGGGGGGGGCACCATCGGTACCGAAGTACCACTCGTTGCTATCCTGGAAGTCTTTGTTGTATGCTAAATGCATTTCAGGGTCAGCACCATTTCTGTCAGTTCCCGATAGGGCATTGGCCAATGCGACGGGATACCAAGTGTCGGCCGCTGGTGCACCGGTAAAATTGTGGAAATAACTATCGGCTCCGCCATAACCGAGAACGCCGCTTTCCAGGTCTGCCCAGCAAGCCTGGATCACGATGGTGACCGATGAGTTGATCAACGTCTCCCAGATGCTGGCGGCGTAGGTGAAGGCAGTCTGGGCTTGAGTAGGCCAGGTCAGGCAAGGAGTGCCAAAGAAATCCGTTGAGCCGTTGGGCAGGTAATTGATGGTGATGTTGGCGGTCTGGACGCTCATCGGCGAGACGGCCCGGGCCGGCGGCGGCGTGCGATGGAAGTTGACGGTCGGTTCGGCGCGGAGGATCACCGGGACGCCGAGGCGGATCTCGGTCGCTGCTGCGGCCGGGGGGGGCGCCGCGACACTGGCGCTGGTGGCGGTCAGCACGAGGCTGAGGACAACAAGTATCTTGGCCATTCTGAGCATAAATTGTCCGGTAGATTGTTTCATTTCGATTTACTCTCCTTTAAGTTTGTGTGATTGTCTCAACGTATGATGAAGTTGCGTGGGTATTCGTTTTCAACTAGCCATATTCAACTAGCCATATTCAACTAGCCATAGTTTACACTGGACAGTGTGCAATGTCAAAAAGCGCAAGTTTGACGTTTCTGATAAGCCATGCAATCCTTTGTGCCCACATTCACTTGACAAAAGCGCGGCTTGTGTTATACCTCTAAGAAACGAGAAACCGGAAAAGAGGAAGGTGACATGACATCCCAAGCACTCGTCGTCGGCGTCGACCTGGGCGGCACCAAGATCAGCACGGCGTTGGTCGATGTGAATGGCCAGATCATCGCCCACGACTATCGAGAGACGCAAGCAGACAAAGGTCAGGCGGTCGTTATTGATCGGATGCTCGACGCTGTCCGGCAGGTGATGGAACAGGCGGACATACCGAAGGCCCAGGTCCGGGCGGTGGGCATCGGCGCACCCGGCCCGCTGGATATTCACGCCGGCGTCGTGATCGCCCCGCCCAATCTGCCCGGCTGGCGCGACGTCCCCCTCAAGGAACTGATTGAGGAACGGGTCGGGATCAAGACCTTCCTCGAAAACGACGCCAACGCGGCCGCCCTGGCAGAACATCGCTTTGGGGCCGGGCAGGGGTGCGATCACGTGATCTACGTCACCGTCAGCACCGGCGTCGGCGGGGGACTGATCCTCGACGGCAAGTTATATCACGGGGCCGAGGGGGCGGCGGGTGAGGTGGGGCACATCACGATTTTGCCCAACGGTCCCTTGTGTGGCTGCGGGAACCGGGGCTGCCTGGAAGCGCTGGCCTCCGGCACCGCCATCGCCAAACGGGCCCGCGAGGTCGTCTCCCGGGGCGCCCCAACGGTCATCGCCGAACTTGCCGACGGCGATCCAGAGCGCATCACCGCCAAACTGGTCGCCGAGGCTGCCGAACAGGGCGATTTCGAGGCTCGAAAAATCCTCTCGGAGGCGATGAATTATCTGGGCATTGGTATAGCCAGCCTGGTCAATCTGTTCAATCCCCAGGTCATCGTCATCGGTGGGGGCTTGAGCAACCTGGGAGAGCGGCTCCTCGAGCCGGTGCGCAGAGGCGTCGCCCGGCACGCTTTCGCCGCCCCGGCGCGAACAGTGCAAGTCGTCCTCGCCGAACTGGGCGACAAATCCGGTGTGCTGGGTGCTGCTGCTGCGGCCCTGACGCAGATCGAAAGAGAGATATCTTTCAAGATCAGTTGAGTGCTGTGACGCTTTCCCATCTTTGGAAGGCGCCAGGGATCATCACCGTGAAATGTAACTGCTTAGCCTACCGTCCGTTTGCAGCGGATGGGTGGGGGCCCCCGCTCTCCATCGCAGCCAGGGGCTGGCCTGAGCAGTTCCCGTGAAATTTCTGTTAGGAGGTTGTTCAATGCAGTATCGACAGTTTGGCACGTTGGATTGGCAGGTCTCGGCCCTTGGCTTTGGCTGTATGCGCTTGCCCACCGAGGGGTCGTACGGTGAGATCGAGGAGCCAGAGGCGACGCGCATGATGCGCTATGCTATCGACCAGGGCGTGAATTACGTGGATACGGCTTACCGGTATCACGACGGGAACAGCGAGTCGTTCGTCGGACGGGTGCTCCAGGATGGGTACCGGGAAAAGGTGCGGGTAGCGACCAAGCTCCCCTCGTGGCTCGTGGAGGAGGAGCAGGACTTTGACCGCTACCTGGACGAGCAGATGGAGAATCTGCAGGTCGATTACCTCGATTTCTACCTGTTACACGCTTTGAAGAAGGATTGGTGGCATAAGCTGCGC
>DSAR01000231.1 GCA_011046405.1 Chloroflexota bacterium
CATGGCCGCGGTGAGAGATTAGCCACGAATTGCACGAATTAACACGAAAAACCCAAAATTAGTGACAATTCGTGTAATTCGTGGCGAAAAGCTGACCACTTGCTAAGCCAACCAGGCGAACTAGCAGAGAGCCCCATTCGTGTGATTCGTGATAGAAAACCAGACTCTTGGCCACGAATGTCGGGTAGTGAATCGGTCATTCTCTTTTGGTTCTGGCTTGTCCTGGTTAGGGCCTAACCAATGATATGCTTGTACGTTGAGCAAGAATTTGCCGGCGATGTCCTTTTTGGTTCTGGCTTGTTCTGGTTAGGGCCTAACCAATGATATGCTTGTACGTTGAGCAAGAATTTGCCGGCGATGTCCTTTTTGGTTCTGGCTTGTCCTGGTTAGGTGCGTCATTTCATTTCGTCCCATTTTAGGGTATAATACGAAACGGGAGGATAACGAGATGAACACACAGGACATTCAAGTCACATTGCGCCAACTGCCCAGCGTCGACCGCTTGCTCAACGACGATGGCGCGCGGGAACTGATCGCCGCCTATGGCCGCGGGCCCACGACCGAGGCGTTGCGTCAGGCACTGGACTCGACGCGAGAGGACGTGCGCGAAGGCGCGGCGCTGCCGGAGGTCGACGCACTGATCGAGCGAGCGAGCGCCTACCTGGAGCGCCGCCTGGCCCCGACGCTGCGCCCGACCATTAACGCTGCCGGCGTCATCATCCACACCAACCTGGGCCGCGCGCCGCTTTCCCGGGCGACCCGCGTGGCGATGGACGCGGTCAGCCGGGGCTATTCGACGCTGGAGTATGACCTGGATGCAGGGCAGCGCGGGCATCGTACGCTCCACGCGGAGCGGTTGCTGTGCGAATTAACCGGCGCCGAGTCCGCGCTGGTGGTCAACAACAACGCCGGCGCCGTGCTCCTGGCTCTAAGCGGGCTGGCCCAGGGGCACGGCGTGCTCATCTCGCGGGGGCAACTGGTGGAGATCGGCGGCGGGTTCCGCATCCCCGACGTAATGGCCCAGAGCGGCGCTCACCTGATTGAGGTCGGAACCACCAATCGCACTCACCTCCAAGATTACGTCAAGGCAATCAAAGCCGCGCTGTACGACCCGGACGCAGCCGCCGTCGAACTCATCCTCCGCGTCCATCATTCCAACTACCGTATCGTGGGCTTCGCCGCCGAGCCGACCCTGGCCGAATTGGTCGATCTGGGCCGCGAACACGGCGTGCCGGTAATGGACGATCTGGGCAGCGGCGCACTGCTGGACACAGCCCCTTTCGGTCTGGTCCACGAACCGATGGTGCAGGAGAGCGTCGCGGCGGGTGCGACGGTGGTCTGCTTCAGCGGGGACAAGCTGCTGGGCGGGCCACAGGCCGGCGTCATCGTCGGAAAGGCGGCCCACATCGACCCGCTCAAAAGCCATCCGCTGGCGCGGGCGCTGCGCCCCGACAAGCTCTGCCTGGCGGGGCTCCAGGCGACGCTGTTGCATTACCTGCGGGACGAGGCCATCGAACAGATCCCGGTCTGGCGCATGATCGCCGCGCCGTTGGCCGAGATCGAGACACGCGCCCGTCGTTGGCAGGAGACGCTCTATCAAGAGGGAATTGAGGCCGAGATCACGGACGGCGCGTCCACCGTCGGCGGCGGCAGTTTGCCCGGCGAGACGCTGCCCACGAGACTGCTCGCGTTGCCGGTTGCCCACCCCGACCGGTTAGCAGCGGCGTTGCGTGAGGGGCCGCAACCGGTCGTCGCCCGCATCGAGGACGAGCGGCTGGTCCTGGACCCCAGGACCGTCCTGCCGGAGGAAGAAGATAATTTGCTCAAAACGATTGAGAATGTTTTATCTCAATTGCCGCGTAAGACGTAAAACGTGAAACGTAAGGGCCGCTCACGTTTTACGCGCTGCTTAAATCCAAATTGAGACACCCCGGAAACAATCAAGGAGAAATGACGTGAAACGAGATCTAGACCACCTGATGGAAGAACGAGGGCTGGACGCTATCCTCGTCGAGGGAAAGACGCTGGGCAATCCAGCGCTATACTATATGATCAACGGCGCCCACATCGGCGGGGGGAAAGTCATCAAGAAGCGGGGCGCGGAACCGATCCTGCTCTGCTCGCCCATCGAGCGGGAGGAGGCGGCCGCCAGCGGCCTGGACACGGTCAATATGGGAAAGTACGATTTCAGGAGCATCCAGCAGGAACAGAAAGACCGCCTGGCCGCAAACGTGGAACTCTACCGGCGCATCTTCGACGACCTGGACGTGAGGGGTAAGGTCGGGATGTACGGGATGATGGACCAGGGCGGCGCCTGGGTGCTGCTCAACGCCCTGAACGAGCAATTGGACACCATCGAGATCCAGGGCGAATTCGGTCAGACCCTGATCGACCTGGCCCGGGGCACCAAGGAAGCAGACGAGGCGGCGCGCATCCGCGAGATGGGCAAGCGGACCGGCATCGTCGTCGACCGCACCATCCAATTCCTCAAGTCCCATCGTGTCCAGGACGAGACCCTCATCCAGGGCGACGGCTCGCCGCTGAGAATCGGCCGCGTGCACGAGGAAATCGGGCGCTACATCGCCGAGCAGGGCATGGAGAACCCCGAGGGCATCATCTTCGCCATCGGGCGCGACGCCGGCGTCCCGCACAACCAGGGCAATCCCGAGGACGTCGTGACCTTGGGCAAGTCGATCGTGTTCGACATCTTCCCCCGCGAGGCCGGCGGCGGCTACTTCTTCGACATGACGCGCACCTTCTGCCTGGGTTACGCCCCCCCCGAGGTCGAGGAGGCCTACCGGGACGTGTACGAGTGCGTGGAGGAGATGAACGCTTCCTTCGAGGTGGGGCAGGAGACGAAGTATTACCAGCGCAAGACGTGCGAGTTCTTCGAGACACGCGACCATCCTAGCATCGGCAGCGACAGCCAGACGGAGAGCGGCTACGTCCACAGCCTGGGCCACGGCGTGGGATTGGCGATCCACGAGGAACCGTTCTTCGGCGACACCCCCACCAACACCAGCGTGATCGAAGCCGGCCACGTCTTCACCTGCGAGCCGGGGCTTTATTACCCGGAACGAGGTTTCGGCGTCCGTCTCGAGGACGTGATCTGGATCGATCCCGAAGGCGGCGTGCACAATCTGACCGATTATCCCAAGGAACTGGTCGTCGATCTGTAGCAGGGGAGAGACTCGTGACTCGAGAAATAATCGTCAAGGCCTCTATCCTGGACGATAAACACCTGGAACTCGACGAGGCGTTGCCAGACGATTTAGAGCAAAGGTTACTGGTACGTGTCACACCGTTGGACGCTCATCCCGATCAACGTCTAAGCGAGCTATCGGCATCGTATCAAACAGGCACACTCACTAAAAATAGGAAGACCGTTACCCTGGACGTCGAAGAAGCCAGAATGACTGCCAATCGCTTCATCGTCGAACAGCTAACAGATCGATTCTCTGCCGGGGAACCTAAACTGATCATTTTCCCTTTACGACCGCTTTGGGTTGTGCCCATCGAACTAAGTTACCCAAACGTCGGCAACGTAGGTGACGTTGGGATGTTGGTTGTAGATAGCGAACGCGCCACCGTCGTGGGATGGACGCCGACAGAAGAAATAGAAAATCAAGCCCGTCAACTCTACGAACTCCACCGCCATGAAATCGAAGCTGCCTTTTCGTAAAATCGTATTGCAAATGGAGAACAAATGACCCGCATTTTGGCGATCGAGACCTCGTGTGATGAGACCGCCGCCGCCGTCGTCAAGGACGGTCGGCAGATTCTCTCCAACGTCGTCGCCTCGCAGATCGAACTGCACGCCGAGTACGGCGGCGTTTTCCCGGAGATGGCCTCCCGCGCCCACGTCGAGGCGATCGTGCCCGTGATCGAACAGGCCATGCAGGAGGCCCACCTGGGGTATGACGACCTGGACGCCGTCGGCGTGACGTATGGCCCCGGGCTGGCGGGCTCGCTCCTGGTGGGCGTCAACGCGGC
>DSAR01000418.1 GCA_011046405.1 Chloroflexota bacterium
CTCCCAAAGAGGTCAACATCACCAGTGGCAGATGCTGGGTGTCTCGTACCTGCCGGATAGCCCGGGCCAGCATCAAACCATCCATCTCGGGCATCTGCATGTCCAGGATGGCGACGTCGAAAGGCTCCCCCTGGCGCACCCAATCCAGCGCCTCGGCGGGGAATTCGGTCGCCCGGTGCAGCATGCCCCACGCCTGTGTCTGCAAGGCCAGGATACGCCGATTGGTGGCGTTATCGTCCACGATCATCACCCGCCGGCCCCTCAAATCTGGTTGGGCGTCCTGGAGATAGGCCGGCTGGGGCATAGGCGCGATCTCCGCCCGAATGGTGAAGTGGAACGCACTTCCCACACCCTCCTCGCTCTCGGCCCATATCTGTCCCCCCATCATCTCGCACAGACGTTTGCTAATCGCCAATCCCAGTCCGGTCCCACCGTATCGACGCGTCGTCGAGGCGTCGACCTGGCTGAAGGACCGGAACAGGCGCTCCATTCCCTCCGGCGGTATGCCGATACCGGTATCACAGACAGAGAAATGGAGCAGCGGGCAAGCACCGATGAGCACAGCGCCTTCTTCGTCACAGGTCTTTCCTTTTGCCTCCACCCGGATCATCACTTCACCCTGATCAGTAAACTTGACGGCATTGCTGAGTAGATTGACCAACACCTGGCGCAGACGAGTGACATCCCCCCGTATCGCTTGGGGCACGTCATCGCCAAAGAGATAGCCGATTTCCAAGCCCTTTTCCAGCGCATCGTTGGCGACCAAATCGAGCGCACCCTCCACGCACTCCCGCAGATCGAAGGGTTGATCCTCCAACGACATCCGCCCGGCCTCGATCTTGGAGAAATCGAGAATGTCGTTGATGATCGTCAGCAAGGCGTCGCCGCTGGTGCGGATGGTCTCCACGAAATCCTGCTGTTCCAACGTCAGGTCTGTATCCAACAACAGGCTGGTCATCCCGATCACGGCATTCATCGGCGTGCGAATCTCGTGACTCATCGTCGCCAGGAAGGCGCTCTTGGCCTGGTTGGCCGCCTCGGCCTCCTGGCGGGCCCGCTGGAGTTCGGTGATGTCGTGGTAGATGACCAGGGTGCCCGTCAGTTCCTCCGCCACGTGGACCGGGACGGCCAGCAACTCGACGTCCACCAACGATCCGTCCTTGCGGCACCGCTGCGTGATGGCGTGCACCAGGTCACCGCTGGATCCCTGCTGAGTATAGGCGAGCGCCTCGGCGCGCAACGCATCGTTAGCGACCAGGTCGTCCACGTTGCGCCCCACGGCCTCCTCCGACGTGTAACCATACAATTCCTCGGCCGCCGGGTTCCAAGAGATGACCTGCCCATCGAAGCCGATCACGACGACGGCCACGGGACTGTTGAATACCAGGGACTGGAAGTAACGTTTCTCTCGCTGGGCTTCCTGGTACAGCCGGGCATTGTCGAGGGCGATGGAGGCCAATTCCGCAAAGCGGTTCAGGAGTTCGACTTCTTCGTCGCCAAATTGCCGGTCCGAAGCACTGTCGTAGGCGATGCCGATCACGCCCACGGACTGGGCGCCGGATTTGAGCGGCGCGCCCATGATGGCGCCGATCAGGCCTCTCTCAAAATTGATGGAGCGCCCCGGCCAGGCGTCGTAATCGTCCACGATCATCGGCTGGCCCGTCTGCCATATCTTACCCGACAGTCCTTCCCCTGCCCCAATCCTGGCACCGATCAGGTCAGAGAAAATCCCGACACCCACCCGGCACTCCAGCGCCGTCCCGTCACTGTCCGCCAGGTAGATGAATCCGTTGGGCGTGTCGAGCAACTGCCCTGCCCGCCGGACCAGCGCCTCCAACAAATCGTTCAGATCGAGCCGGCTGATGAGGCCCAGCGTCGTCTCGTGCAGGCCCGCCAGGTACTCGCTCTGCCGCACCAGGTCGGTGATATCAAAGTAAGTCAGCATTCGACCGTTATTCGGCAGCACCATCGCCTGGTACCGCAACGTTCGGCCATCGCCCCGCCGGAACGTCGTCGGGGCAATCTCCCCCTGCCGGGCTGCTTCTACCCGTTGCTCGACGTACGCGTCCCATCCGTCATCGGGCACGTCGTAGACCCCGGTATCCCGGTTGTAATTGACCAACTCAGCCATCGTTGGCGATCGAGCGATGAAATCGTCCGGGAAGCCCCACATCTCCTTGAAGGTGCGATTGACCGCCCGGGTCCGCAGATCGGCATCCAAAAGCAAAACGCCGTACTCGATGGTATCGAGCACGGCGCGAAACTCACTTAAAAGCACGTCCTTGGCCTGGACGGCCCGGGCCATATTCTCGTTGGCGAGACGCAATTGCTGGGTGCGCTCCTCGATCCGCTCCTCCAACGTCTGGCGGTGTCGCTCCAAGAGCGCATACGCCTGGGAAAGTTCCTCCGCAGCCCGTCGCGCCGCGGCCAACGTCTCGACGTGAAAGCGATGGAAGTAAATCAACAACACGATCACGGTGACCCACAACATCCCCAGGCTGGCCCCTTCCACCAGCCAACTTTCCCAGGTCAGTGGGTTCTCGGAATAAATCAGCCACCGATTTAGCGCCCCACTATCGGCCAAGTAAGCAAAGACCAGGTAAGTCAGTCCACTGAGCGCGCCCATCGCCAATCCCGAACGCACGCCGACCAGGATGACCGCCAGCACCGACAAAGCCAGCACGTAGACTGGCCCAGCTCCCGCCAACCCGCCTCGAGCGAAGGCGAGCACGCCGGTCGCATAGACCAGCAACAACAAGCCCCATCCTCGCCATCTAACGTCCAAGCGCCGGAAAACTGCCAACCCCACCAAAATCAGGTAAAGCACAGGGAAAATTAAAGCCAGCAGCCACTGCTCGGGATTGGGAATTGCATTGACGACGACGACGGCCATAGGCGCCAGGGCAATGATGGCGATGACAATAAATAGGATATTGAGCATCCGCGTGCGCCACACCTGCAGGGAAGGCCCGATTTCATCGGGGAATTCGTGCGTTAAACTGGCATCCACATCCGTTTTTAGACGATCACTCACCTTGAACCTCACAAATTCCTATGTCCGACTCACCGCTCGCAGCGCTTTCTCGACCATTGCGTATTCGGCTTCAATCTTGGATACCCACTCGGCCGCGCCATCGAAGACCCCCTGTTTGCCCATCTCTTCCAGTTCCTGGCACATCTGGTATAATACCGTCGCGCCGAAATCGGCGCTATTCGACTTGAGGCTGTGGGCCGCCCGGCGCAGGAGTGCCACATCCCAGCTTTCCAGCGCCCGGTGCATATGAGCAATTTCCTGCGGGGCGTCTTCCAGGAATGTATGGATCAGTTCCACCAAAAACGCTTCGTCCCCGCCAACTATCTCGCGCAGCCTGTCCAACGCGGATAAATCCAAAACCTCAGCGTCCGGATCATAATCAGTCATCTATCAACCCTTCCATATCATTCAAATCAATGCTAATCCTCACAACTATTTGTTCCACGCAGAAGCCGCTGCGCTTCCAAGCCAGAACCAAAAAGGAGCCGTTGACCGCTAAATTCCTGCTCGCTGTGCAAGGATTCTATTGGTTAGGCCTTAGTGTGTCACGAGTTTACCGCACAAGATAACGCTTGTCAAACCAGCAATTGGGCGCATACAAAACTTGGGGGAGCATCACAAATTAGCCACGAATCCTTCGACTACGCTCAGGACAGGTTTTCACGAATTAACACGAACAAAAGAAGATAGGTTCTTTGGGATTTCGCATGGTAGCGGCGAAAGGTATCATCTCAATAAACCGGGGCAAACTCGCTCGGGCCGGTCTCCTGACCGTGCCCGCTGTGGCTCGGTCGGGAGACCGGCCACAGCTCCCCAACTTATTGAGAAGATACGGTGAGAGATTAGCCACGAATCCTTCGACTACGCTCAGGACAGGTTTGCACGAATTAACACGAAAAACCCAAAATTAGTGACAATTCGTGTAATTCGTGGCGAAAAGTTGACCACTTGCTAA
>DSAR01000011.1 GCA_011046405.1 Chloroflexota bacterium
ATACCGGCCTTCATCGCCAGAGTAAAAACGCCGGCGCTAGTGGTCAGGGCGGCGTAGTTGCCCATCTGCGCCTGCATATCCAACGCGCATTGGAGTGCGCGTCGGGCTGCGCCGGGATCGTCGTGCAGGTCGCTGGCGCAGGGGAAGAGCACCGTCATCGCATCCCCACCGAATTTGCCGATGATGCCGCCGTAGGATTGGATCAGGCTGATCATCGGCTCAAAGTAGGCGTTGAGGATGTGGGTGAGCTCCTCCGTACCCGTCTTGCCCGATGCGCCCAGCGCCTCGCTGATGGCGGTGAAGCCCGAAACGTCGGCGAAGAGCGCCACGGCATCAAAGCGCCGCGCCTGTGCAAGCGGCGAACGCTCCGGGTGCGCGATCAATTCCTGGCGCACGTGATAGGGTATGTAAGCAGGTAATAGCGCTGGCATGGTTCCCCCGTGGCGTTGATCTGCAATGTAACTCTTATTTTAGCATGGAGCGTGATGAATGGCGAACTGTTAGGGTGAGAGCCGCGAACGCCAACAGGAAGTGGGGTTCGCGGCTCTGGTTGGGATCAAATGCGGCAACGCCGCATTTAGTTGTGCATGACGAGCGGTAGATAGATGCGCGTAGCTGGTAACGGTGCGCTGGGTACGCCGTAGACTTCTTCATCGGCTTCTGGGTTGAAACCAGGCAGACATAGAGGCAGGGTACGCCCTTTTTGTTGCTGGATGCCATAGCTGCGCGCGGTGTGAGGGGTTACAGGGCCTAGTATCGTCAGCGTGTAGCTGCCAGGCGCCCAGCCGTACACCTCGATCTGATAGATGCCAACCATAGGCGCGGTGAAATTGATGACTTCTACGGGTTCTACCAAATCGCTAAAATCAATCAAAGCGCCATCCGGCCCCCAAACGTAGAGATCCATGTCGCCGCTGATTGAGGTGAGTTGGACTTCCAGGCTCTCTCCGGCGGCCATGGGCAGGCGGTAGACGTGTGCTTCATCAGCGGCGATGGGTGCGGGCTTGGCCTCGGGCACGAGGTTGATGAAGCGCATTCGGGCATCGGCTGAGATGTTGCCCGCCGCGTCCGCCGCCCAGACGCGGATGTAGTGGACGCCGGGCACGGGATGGAGCGCCCACGGATAGTTGCTGGTAGCCTCGGCGTAGGGAACCCACCCGCTGCTGGCGACCGGTACCCAGTGGCCCGCGCTCTGCACGAAGATGTATTCGACGTAGAGCAGGTAGGCGACGCCGACGCCCTCTGGGTTGTCCTGCGCGGTGGCGTTGAGGTACACCTGGCGCTGTGTGGTGCGCTGCTCGCCATCGTTGATGCGGAAGCTCTCCACAAAGGGCGGGATCGTATCCGCCAGCGGCGGGAGGATGACGACTGTGCGGGTGATGACGTTGTTCGTCTCATCCGTCTCTGGGATGGCGTTGGTGGGATCAACGACGGCGCGGAGGGTGTAGGTCCCGGCTGCGGGCAGATCTGTCCATTCCAGCGGGAGGGTCAGCGTTTGGCTGTACGGCGCCAATGGCGGCGTGTTCGCGCGCCCGATGGCGATCCAGTCGCCGCCAGCTGAGCGGTAGGAGAAATCCACATTCACGCTCGGAAGTGTTGCGCCGCCGCCCGTCCGCCGCACGGCGACGCCCATCGTCGGGGTGCTGTCCTCGCGCAGCATCAGCGGGTTGAGCCAGAAGCTGTTCGCGCGGGGGTAGAGGTCATCCATGTCATCGCGGGCGGTGTAGGCATTGGCGAACTGCGCGAACAAGTCGCTGGGATTGATGACTGTCAAATCGTAAGCGCCAGGGGGGATGTGAACCGGGACGACGGCGCGGATGTGGGTGCTATCAATGAAGTAGAGACCTTGCAGCGGATAGGTAGCTCCGCTGCTCAGGGCCGCTTCGAAGTCGGGTGCGAAGTTGCTGCCATAGATGTCGAGCGTGACGGGCCGGTCGTTTGGCCCCTGGCGCGGGCGGACCGAGGTGATGACCGGCGCGGTGGGGGCCAGGACGGTGAAGGCGGAGAGCAGGGTATCTCGCTCCCCATCGGGATTGATCACCCGTAGCCCGTACGTGCCCGGCTGCAAGTCCGCCGGCACGGTCGCAGAGAGGAAATCGGGCGCGTGATAGGTCGCCGCCAGCGGTACGCTGCTGCCGCTGCGCATCAGGGCGACCGATGCGCCTGTCTGGAACTGCTTCCCGCCGATAGTGATGGCGGTCGCCGAGGTGTTGATGCCGCTGTTGGGCGTCACGCTCAGCACACGCAGCCCCGTCGTCTCGAAGGCGTGCGCGGCGAAGGTCGGGACGGCCTCGCGCCTCGGAGTGACGATCACCTCCAGCCGATTGGCGCCTAGCAGGAGCTGGCTGCTTTCGTTGGCGGTGAGCGCAATCTGCCACTGCCCATCCCCAATGGCGCTCGCCTCGCCTGTGAAGACGATGTTATTCCCGGCGTTGAGCAGCAGATACTGAACTTTTTCGATGTCGGCGATGGCGTAGGGCGCGCCCTGGAAGGTTACAGCTACATCGAAGGTCGCGGCGACGCCTTTGGGCACGATGGTGGGGCCGGTGATGGCGACCTCGGCGATGGGCGCTTCGTCAAAGGCGGCCCAGCGGTCAGGCGCGTCGGGATAAAAGGGATTGGGCTTCAGCGAGAGCTCACCCATGATGGGGAAGATCTCTTCCAGGTACAGTGGCCCGGTGCCGAGCCAGAAATGCCCGTATTGTGTGTACCATGTGTTCAGATTGTCCCAACGTGGGCCTGCTTCTCCCCCAATATCAATGTATCCTCCCAGGGTAGGTTCATAGGGGATGTAGCTGCCCTCGCGGGCTATCGCTAGTTGTCCGGCTAAAATATCCAGGGTTGGCCCGGCGATGTGGTTGAGCTGTGGGATGCCGTGATCGTTGGCCTTGTGCTGACTGAAGGCGGCCTGCAGCTCTGCATCGGCCAGCAGGCCCAGCGCCAGGTTGTGCCAGGCGCCCGGCCCGGTGTTGTAGAAGGGCCACCAGGTATCAACATTTCGCTCGGCATCCAGCTCGTAGGCGTCGCTGTAGGTCTCGATAACCAGCGGGTTCTCCGAGACGATGCGCACGCCCCGGAAGGTGGCCATGAACTGCTCGTAGCGCCACATATCGCTAGGGTCGTAAACGGGACTTTGCAGGTGCGCCCGGTCAAAGGTAAGGATCATGTTCAGCACTACATCGCCGATGGAGAAGGGGCTGCCATCGTGCCAGGTGACGCTGGTGAAGAGATCAGCAGGGTAGGTGACGATGCTCCGGCGCAGGGCGGTCTGGGGCTGAGTGTAGACCTGGGCGGCGGTGAGGAACTGCTGTGTTGAGGCGTCCCAGGCCACCCAGGCGTCATCGGGCACCACAATCTCCGGCGCAAAATTGAACGTCACCCAGTCGAGCGTGTGGGTGACGGGCAGCCCTTCTTGAACAGTGACCTCGGCGCTCTCGATGCGGTGGGGCAAGGGCAGGCCGGTGAATGGATCGGGGATGGTGCCCGCGTCGCTCGTGGCGCGGATGAGCATACTATCGTAGATCCACTCACTGCCATTGAGCGGGTTCCATACTTCTTGCAGGATGTTGGGGCTGCCGATAGTCAGTGGCGTGGTGAAGCTGCCCGTGCGCTCCAGGGTGTGCGGCCAGAGCCAGGAGCTGGCGATGCCGCCATACAGGTCCGAAGTGTAGCTCACCTCGGCGCGGCGGGGGGTGATGCTCGTGCGATCAGCTAACCAGACGCGGACGGAATCCTCCAGCGCCCATTCGAGGCCCTGTTGCATCATCTCGTGGCGTTCTTGTAGATTGCCGAAGTCGTGTTCATCCAATCGCGTCGCCAGATCGTAGAACTCCGGTGTGTTCTCGTAAGCCTGCCATAGGGGACAGGGTAAGCCTCTGTCAGTGTAAAAGTAAGCAAAGTTCTCGGAGAGGTCGCGGGGTACCTCGAAGGTGATCCACCCGCCGGTGTAGATGTGGAACTGCCCCTCTTCAGGGTTGCTGAGCACCC
>DSAR01000072.1 GCA_011046405.1 Chloroflexota bacterium
GGGCCAAACTTCTCCAAGACCAAAACCGGACGATCCAAAACCATCGAGATGTTAGCCTGCTTGGTTTCAGCGCCGGGGCTTTCCAGCAATGCCGAGGCCGTCAGAGGCCCAGATAAATCGTAGGGCAACGGCGTCTTCACCCGCAGAGTCACCGTCAGTGTATGATCGTCGCCGGTGTTGGGCAAGGTATCATCGAAGACGTTGTCTGTGCCAGTTCGCGGCATCAGCGGTGACGAAGACACAAATTCCACATACGGGTTGTAGTCCAGGGTCAACACTACCGGTGAAGTATCCGCCGAACCGGTGTTGCTATACACCACCGTGTAGACAATCTCCTCACCGGCATGAACGTTCGCCGGCCCGTACATCGCCAGGTTGAGATTGGCCGCCTGCAGGCCTATCGTCCGGGTGATGGTGTGCAACGGGATCTCGGCGCTCGACCAGGACAAAGCATTCGATAGTTCATAGACGCCATCAGGGATGACATCTGCCACCTCCATCGTCAAGGTAATCACGCCACCGGTATCGGCAAGATCACCTACATTCCACACTAACTCTCCGGCGGAGTGTTGCGTGGGTGACAGTGTGGCGGTAACGTAACTCACCAGGTCGGTATCGTAAGTGTCGGTCAAGACTACGTTCGTGTAGTTGAATGATGAACTGGTGTCCGCGTAAGATAAAGTGTACGTCACCAAGCCGCCCGGCTCCGCGTTCATTTGCAGGGGTGTTTTGTCGACCGTCAACCCCAACACGAGCAGACATCCCACCTCAGGATCGGCGCAGGATTGCACCGGTGGAATCGCCGTCGGGATCTCGCCGTAGTGCCGCTCACCGGGGACGTCGCCCGGCATACTGGTGTAATCATCGACGTATAAACTGTTGACCAGCGGCACACCGGGCATTACGGTTTCAAGTATCTCGACATAGTATTGCGCAGTGTAGGTCGTCCCAATTGGAACGACATCCAACGTCCAGCACAGCAAGTTGTCGCCCTCTTGAGGTTCCACTAACCGCCCTGGGAAACTGGCGCTGTAGAAAATACCACCCAGGGTTGTCGTATCCAACACCATCCCATCAGGCAGTTGGTCACAAATAACCGCCTCATACGCCGGCGCCCTGCCGGTGTTACGGAACTCCAATCGGAAGCGTACCCGTTGCCCCACTTCACGCGTATAGTCTCCGTCATCGACGCGCGAAGTCTTGAAATAGGTAGTGTTCGCCAAATAGGGTTGGTAAACATCTACGCTGGCATTGACGGCTACCAGCGAGCTGGCCGTTATACCCGTGGGCGGACGCCAGTTCAGCACCGCGCTATTGGGGGCCGCACGGAAGCTGGTGAAATCACTGGACGCTGTCAAAACCAGCTTCCCCTCATAATCCAGCCCGGTGTTGTGAACCTCATAGACTGCCGTGATATAGCGTGCGTTGTCAGATACCGGCATGCTTTCCATAAACCAGCTCAAACGTTCTTTCGTAAAACCACTGGCAACTGCACCGGCAGTAACCGTGACATCGGTGACAACGGCCCCACCTTGAACGTCCAGTGTGCCTGTAATGTAATGGAAACCCAGAGGAAGGTCATCCATATAGTACGGACTAAGCAAATCGGTGCCCGCTCCCTGAGTGAAGATAACCGTGTACGTGAGCATCTCGCCGATCCGGATATCTGTGCCGGTCGGCAGATTTGAACGTTTGGAGTGGGCTATCCCTGGCAAAAGAGTGGGCATCATTTGATCGTAAGTGTACACGCCCTCATCTGCCATATCACCCGCGAAAGTTTCATAAACGAGTTGCGCCCCCAGCTCAAATTCTGTACCAATGGTGAAGGTTGACGGTAACGTCGCTGTAATGACGGCTTGCCAGCTCGCGCCACCCAGCAGGCTGACGGGAACATTCCAGGCAACAACCGTATCCTCGCCAACCGTGCTGTCAGTTCCGGCACCTGCACCGTCACTCCCGTGCGAGGCATCATACGTCAGGCCTGATCCCAACGTCGCTGTGAAGACGATGTCGTGAGCATAGGGACGACCGTTCCCATTCATCGCGGTAAACGTCAAGCGCACTTGCTCACCGCCCGCGCCGACGCCGTCCGCATCCAGATAGGTTGGCAAAACTGTTACACTGATATCCGGACGGATCGCCCTCACCTGGCCCTGACTATCAAAGGCGGACGTAGATTCAACAGCTTTAGTTTCGCAGTCTGGCTCGTCGGCGCAATAGCGGATGATGCCCTGTATTCTGAGATTTGTCGTCCCTAGTTCAGTAGTGCCGACATATTGATATTGCGTGCGGACAGCGTACACCACCATCGTGATTGTATCGGTAGCAGTGATGGTTCCCTGATCGGGGAAGACGATCAACGCGCCGTCAAATCCCACCGCGTCTTCTTGGCCGCGCAAAGAATTCCGAGTGCCGGTATACATCTCGCTCCAGGCCGGGTTGGAACCGGTGGGATATAAGCCATCCATCAACACCACATAGGGTGAAGCATCGTAGATTGTGTCGGAAACGTCGTAAGTTACCGTAACCGTGACAAGTTCACCGGCTACGGCCTCGTTGATGGCATTGTTAGGTTCCACAATTGACGTAATACTGCTTTTGTTAAAGGTAATATCCGTAGGCGCCAACGGCGCAGCCAGTCCCTGAGCGGCTCCCCCTTGGAGAGCCAACAGGAACAACAACGCGGCTATCCCGATACAGACCGCGCCAAACCCGTGCCGCAGACGCTTGCGGCGTGAAACCAAAAACAGTTGAGTTTCTTTAATCATCATAGCCTCCTCATAGATTGAAACTTAACAAAGCGACAACGAACAAAGCAAGTCACTGCACGTGTCAGAATCCATCCAACCATAATTATACCATAGACATACCCTCAAGTACAAATCGAAGGCATTTCAGCACGACAGCGACCCATACCGGCGGATAAGTCTATGGACCCAATTGCGTTATAATCTCGCGCGCTTCGTTGGCCCACTGTTCCGGCGGCTGCGTATCCAGGAACTGCTGGAGCGTTGTCTTTGCCGCAGCAATGTCGCCACCGGCAAAATAGGCCATCCCCAGGGCAAACAACGCCTCACGCATCTGCGGGTTGCCTTGCACGGCCTGCTCCAACAGCGCAATCGCCTCGGCAATTCTGTTCTGGTTCAAGTACAGCGTTCCCAATCCTACGAGGGCCTCAGGTTTTCCCGGCGCTAAGGCCAACGCCTGCTCAAATTCAGACTCCGCCTGTTGCAAATATGCCAAATCGGACGTCGAAATGGCAATCTGGAGATAGGTCGCACCAAGCTGATAATGGCTGTCGGGATCGTTGGGGTCAGCCGCCAGCGCGGCTTTGAATTCTGTGACAGCCGTTTCCATCTCGCCGGTCTGGTACGCCAAAACACCCAGGTTATGATGCACCGCTGCCGCACGTTGCGGTTCCAGCGTCATCGCCTGCGTGAAAGATGCCCGTGCTTTGGCATAGTCACCCAGGTTGAAATAAGTCAAACCGAGCATAAAGTGTGCCTCGGCGTTCTCCGGCTCGACAGCAACGAGCTTTTCCAAAGCATCACGCGCAGCAGTATACTGTCCGGCATCCATCTGTGCCTGCACTGCCTCAACATTGATTTTATCTGCCGGTTGCGATTTGGACGAAGACTGTAACACGAGATACAAACCAACGCCCACCAACACCACAATCAGCCCCACGAGCAACAATCGTCCTTGTTTTTGCATGTTCCCTCCTGAAAGATTGGTAATTAGTAATTGGGGATTGGTAAGTGCGTTATTGATTCGCCATTCACCATTCCCCATTCACGCAAACGTTATCCCCCTTGCTGCGGTTCCAAGAGGACTACCTGAGTCTCTTCTGCGCCGCTGCCGCCCGAAAGCACTTTCAGACTGGGCTGTGGATCGCCGTATGTGACGCCCATCTCCTTTAAGAAACGGTTGACGGGATTGCGCGTCAGTTTTAAGCCGGGCGTCTTGAAATTCATCGGCACCACAATA
>DSAR01000329.1 GCA_011046405.1 Chloroflexota bacterium
CCCGTGTAGTCTGAGCACGGTGCTGCTGGGGTGGTTAGCCGGCCTGATCCGCCGGCGGTGGGGCTTGCTCGACATCCAGTCGGCGACTCTCTTCGCCCTCGGGGGCGAGGGACTGCACATGCTCCTGGGGCTATTGCTGGCCGGCGATCCGGCCCGCTGGTTCGCGGCCGAGAGCATCGCCCAGAGCTGGGACCTGGTCATCAGCCGGGCGGCCATCCCCATGATCCTGGCCAATGGCGTCGGGGTGGGCGTATTCTTCTTCGCGCTGCACAATTATCTAAACGAACTCCGCACCACCCAGGAACGAGACGACTTCTACAGCCAGGTGGAGCGTCGCAACGCCGAGCTTCAGGCGGTCTACCAGATCAGCCAGGACATCAGCGCCAGCCTGGAACTCGACCAGACGCTCCAGGCGATCTTGACCCAGGTGCGCCGGATGATCGCCTACGACGCGGCCGAAATCTGCCTTTACCAAGAACAGGAGGAGACGTTGCGCGTCAGGGCCTGGATCGGTTCCGAGCAGATCGCGGTCGATACCCGGGGACAATCCTATCACGTCGGCGAGGGGTACACCGGCTGGATCGGGGAGCACCAGGAGAGCCTCCTCATCCCCGACATCGAAACCCATCACGCCCAACGACCGATCTCGCGCCAGGCCGCTGAGGGCGTCCCCATCCGCGCCTATCTGGGCGTGCCCTTGCTCGTGGGCCAGAAGTTGGTCGGCACGCTGGAACTCGTCAACACACAAACGAAAGCCTTCGATGAACACACCCGCCAGTTATTGGAGACCATCGCCCCCCAGGCCGCCATCGCCATCCAAAATGCTGAGCACGTGCTCGAACGAGAACGCCGGCTCAAGGAACAGATCCAACACCTGCGCATCGAGATCGACGAGGCCAAACGGGAACGGCAGGTCGCCGAGATCACCGAGACCGAATACTTTCGCCAACTCCAGGACAAGGCACACCGATTCCGCGAGTCGCGGGCGAGAGAGTCGAAAGAGGATACGCTAGATTGACGATGATCACCATTGACCAGGCCCGGCGCTACTACGCTGAATCCGACGCCGTGCACGACTTCGACCACGTCCTGCGGGTGCTGAATATGGCCCGACGCATCGCCGAGGGCGAGGGCGCCGACGGGCAGAGTTTGCGCATCATCGAGGCGGCGGCCCTGCTGCACGACGTGGGACGGGCCCAGGCCGAGGCCCGGGGGATCGATCACGCGGCATTTGCCGCCCGGCAGGTGCCGGAGATCCTGGCGGCCTATCCCCACCCCCAGGTCGAGGCCGTGGCCCACGCCGTCGCCGCCCATCGCTTCCGCACCCGACCCGACCCAGAGACACTGGAGGCGCGCGTCCTCTTCGACGCCGACAAGCTGGACGCCATCGGCGCCATCGGCATCGCCCGGGCCTTCGCCTACGGCGGCGCCCACGGTCAGCGGCTCTGGGCACCCATCGAAACAGTCGACGTCGCCCACTGGGATGTCCAGGGAGACGATCCCCAGGCCCATACACCGGTCCACGAATTCGTCGTCAAGCTCTCGCGCCTGAAAGACCGACTCTTCACGGTGACCGGGCGCGCCATTGCCGAGGAACGTCACGCCTACATGACCGCTTTCTTCAAGCGAATGAAGGCCGAAGTCAGTGGAGAGGAGTAACGAGCAACGATGCGCCAACGTCAAACCGTTTTCAAGATTTTCCTATTGGCCTTGGTCCTGCGGCTGATACCGGTCTGCCTGTCCGCCCGTCTGCCCCTGGGGTTGGACGACATGATTCAGTACGACGGCCTGGCCCGCTCCATCGTCGCCGGTCACGGCTACCGGTGGTATGCCGAGCCCGAACTGGCGCAGATCGAAAAGCTACTGGACATCGAAAGACCGGCCGATTACGATCCACGTGGCTTCCTGACCAGTTTTCGGGCGCCGGGTTACCCGGCCTTCCTGGCCATGGTCTATCTCGTCAGCGGCGTGGGCCCCACCCGCGTCTTCGCCGCCCGGCTGGCCAACGCGTTCCTGGGCGCGGCGCTGGCGCCACTGACGTGGTTGCTGGCCCGGTCTCTGGGTCTCGACGAAAAAGTCTCTCGCTGGGCCGGCGTCGTTATCGCGACTTTCCCGCTCTTCCTGCTCTATCCGTTGGGACTGGCCAGCGAGAACCTCTTCATCCCCTTGATGACCCTCGGCCTGGTGATGGTGTCGAGAACCAGAACCAACGGCGGTGCACACCCACATGCCCTGACCGGCCTCGTTCTCGGTTTGACCGCCCTGACCCGCTCCATCGTCGCCGGATTCGTCCCCATCGTCGCGCTCTGGCTCTACTGGCGCGCCCGGGCTGGGGGAAAGCGTGTCGCCCTGCGCAACGGGGCGATCCTGATCCTCACCTTCCTGCTGGTCACCGTGCCGTGGGCAATTCGCAACACCCGCCTGCACGGGCGTCCCACCTGGATCGAGACCTCGCTGGGCTACAATCTCTACCTGGGTTACCATCCCGAATCGAGCGGCACGTTCCAGTACGGCATCTCCACCGACCTGCTCTCGATCCTCGACGACGCCGAGCAAAACGCGCACGGCATCGCTGCCGCCGTGCGCTTCGCCCGCGACGATCCAGGCCGGGTCCCCTACTTGATGATCCGCAAGGCAGGCCACCTGTGGGCGCTGGACAGCCGCCTCCTGTTCTATTTCTACAGCAACAATTTCGTAGGCCGCTTGCCAGCCTGGCTATTGGGCGCCATTGTCCTGCTGATCTGTGTGCCACTGATTTTGTTAGCGCCGGCCGCCGCCGTGGGCCTGGCGTGCGGGCGCTTCGGCCGAGGGCAAGTTTTGATCGGTCTCTTGCTCCTCTACTACACCGGCGTGCACGCCCTCATCATGGCCGAAGCACGCTTCCATCTGCCCCTGCTGCCCATCGTCGCCATCCTGGCGGCCTACGCTTTCGTCCGGCGTCCCTGGCGAGAAGCCCACACATGGCAGCGGTGGATGGCTCTCATCCTGGTCGCGCTGCTGGCGCTCAACTGGGGGCTGGAACTGGCCCGCGATTGGGCGACATGGATCGCGCTCTTTGGCCCTGAGGGTCATCGTTTGAACTTGCCTTATTGAGAAGTCTCAGGAACGGAGCACAACAAAATGCGCCTCGAAGAACTGCGTATGGATTGGAAAATCGTCACCGCCATCGTCGTCTCCACGCTGACGCTGACGGTGGCCCACTACCACCGTGTGTTTCACCATCGCTCCTACGACCAAGTGCTGTTTTACCTGGCGGTGCCCTTGCTGACCATCGTGCTCGTCTTCCGCGAGTTGCCGGCCGCGTACGGCTTCCAACTGGGCGACTGGAAAGCGGGGCTCCTGCTCACGGCAGTGGGATGCGGTGGAATGGCCCTGGTGATCTTCCTCCTGGCCCGGACCGATCACTTCCAGGGCTATTACGCGCCCCAGGCCAAGTCCACCATCCCGATGCCGTTGGCCAACGCGCTCGAACTTTTCGCCTGGGAGTTTCTATTCCGGGGATTCCTGCTGTTCGCCCTTTACCGGATCTGTGGACCATATGCCATCCTGATCCAGGCGATGCCCTTCGCCGTCGCTCACTTTGGCAAACCAGAGATCGAGACGTTGAGCTGCATCTTCGGCGGCAGCCTCCTTGGCTACGTCGCCTGGCGCACCCAATCGTTCCTCTATCCATTTGTCATCCATTGGTTCATGGCCACGTGGATGATTCTCGTCGCCAGCGGCGCGGTGGGCTGAGTTAGTATCTAAAAGTCAGTCAACCTTAGCTACTTCTTCGGGCCTTGGCCGCCTGGTAATCGCTGTAATTGCCGAGATATTCGAGCAGCGCGCCGTCCTCCAACTCCACGATGCGGTCCACCACCCGGTCCAGGAAATACCGGTCGTGGGAGATCACCAGCACTGTCCCGTCGAAATTCTCCAGGGCGTCCTCCAGCACCTCGGCCGAGGGAATGTCCAGATTGTTGCTTGGCTCGTCCAGCAGCAGGAA
>DSAR01000327.1 GCA_011046405.1 Chloroflexota bacterium
GCGTTCCTCCAGCGTTTCCAGGGTGTCCTCGGGCTGGATCGGCCCCGTCGTCCTGCAAGAGACGGTGCCGATCCAGCCCGAGGACACCCTGGAAACGCTGGAGGAACGCATCCACGCCATCGAGCACCGCTTGATGATCCAGGCGATACGCGACCTGGTGGATGAAAATAACAGAAGAGGAGAGATGCAATGAACAATTTAGTGACAGGCAGCAGCGGTTTCCTGGGCAGCCACCTGGTGGAAGCATTGATAGCACGAGGCGAGCAAGTACGCGCCCTGGTGCGCCCCACCAGCCAAACAGCCCATCTGGAAAACCTGGGCGTCGAACTGGCCTACAGCGACCTGAGCGACGCCGCGTCTTTGGAGACCGCGCTCCAAGCCATCGACCGGGTGTATCACTGCGCCGCCCTCGCCGCCGATTGGGGCACCTGGGAAGCCTTCCGGGCCGCCAACGTGACCGGCGTTGAAAACCTGATGGCGGCGGCCCTGGGGGCCGACGTCAGCAAGATCGTCCACGTGAGCACCACCGACGTCTACGGACACCCCGATTACCCGGCCGACGAATCCGCCCCCTTTCGCTTGCGGGGCTGGCCCTACGGCGATACCAAGATCGAAGGGGAACGAATCGTCTGGAACTACTACCGCCAGCACGGCTTGCCGGTCACCGTCGTCCGCCCGGTCAACGTCTACGGGCCGCGTTCGACCACGTTCGTGATGGAAATCGTGGATTTGCTCAAGCAGGGGGGCATGATCCACATCGGGAGAAGCAAAAAACCGGCCGGCTTGACCTACGTGACCAACGTCGTGGACGTGATCTGCCGGGCCGCCGATAGCGACGAGAGTGTAGGGCAGGCGTACAACGCCTGCGATGGCTCCAACGTGACCTGGCGGCAGTACGTGGACCGGTTGGCGGAGATCGTCGGGGTACCCAGCCCGCGCATCGTGATCCCCCATCGACTGGCCTATCTGCTCGGCTGGGGGATGGAGAAGACCTACAGGATGTTACGGATCGATTCACGCCCCCTGCTGACCCGCATGACCGCCGACGTGTTCAGCACCGATCAGGGATTCCCCATCGAAAAAGCCCGCCGGGAACTGGGGTATGAACCCAAGATCGACTTCGACGAGGGTATGCGGCGGGTAGAGGCCTGGCTCCGGGAGATCGACGCGATCTGACGAAGCACGTCCCCGCCCAACCGCGAGAGATTCTCCATCTCGACGACAAACTGTAACCCAATCGTAACCCAGAAAAACGACATCATGCGTTAAGCTGGTGATACGTATCGATCCGACCAGATGGAGGACACACGTGGCCTGGCCCCCGCTATCACCAGCCCGGCGGCATACACACCCGCTTCAGAAGCTCTCACCCGAGAAATTCGAAAATCTCATCTACCGGCTCGTCCAACGCAGTGGGGCATTTGAGGACATCCATTGGTATAGAGGGGCGCGAGACGATAGTCGAGACATCGTCATGCTCAAATACGTCGGGGGAGAGTGGGAGCGCTGGTACGTCCACTGCCGGATGCACCAGTATGTAGATTACGCAATCCTCCAAGATGAACTGAAACACCTGGCCCGGCACGCAGAGCGCATCCTGACCTTCACACCACACGTCATCGTCTACACAGCGGCTTGTGACATTCCCCCTAATGACAAGAACAAAACCACCATCTACGCCCGGGCCCTGGGGCTACCAGCGCCACGCTTCTGGGATGCACCGGTACTGCTCGAGATGTTGGCGGAACAACCAGCGACCAAGCAGGAGTTTCTGGGCCAATTAGAGGCCACTGGCCCAGCGGACGAACGGCGCCCACTGCAACAGGTCAGCGCCTTCTTAAGACACGTAAATGGCCAGGACGTCGTCATCGCAGGCGCAGGACTACTCATCGCAGCCGGGTTGTTCTGTGGCTGGCGAGCGCTGCAGGGCCAGGGCGCCGCAACGGTCACGTCGCCAAGGATTGCACAGCCCACATCGTCGCCTGGCGCATCGCTCTCCCCCTCACCTGCATCGACGCCTACGCCCTCATTTGCATTTACACCTACACCTACGTTTTCTCCAACTCCCAGCCCGAGCAACACGCCAACGTCCACCCCTCGACCGACAAACACACCGCGACCTACGCCTGAGCCAACGGTCACACCGTCCCCCACCCTCGCTCCTACGCCTGCGCCACCCATCCTACTCACCCCCAAATCGGGGGAACTATTACGCTATCCCGTCTTTCGCTGGCAAGGATATCTGGGCTATGGTCAATCCTACATCCTGCACCTGGAACATTTGGCCAGCGGATGGACGTGGCAAAGCGGCTCTCTCAAGGCCACGTGCCAACAGATTGATCTGCCCTACGAGCTTTTTGGGGGATGGCGCTGGTGGGTCAACGTCGTCGCGGCTGACACGATCCTGGTCCAGAGCGAAGCCCGCGACATCTGGTTCGATCCTTACCTCTCGGATCTGCACCCCACCCCGGCGCCATGCGGCAAGTGATCCCTGTTTCTCCTTTATCACGAATGGCACGAATCGACAAATTTTACGATTATTTTTCAACTTGCACGAATTTATCTTCTTTTCTTCGTGTCAATTCGTGAAACCTGTCCTGAGCGTAGTCGAAGGGTTCGTGGCTGATTTGTGATGCTCCCCCAAGTTTTGTATGCGCCCGCGTGCTTCGTCCATTCGTGAGATTCGTGATCCCCCCGCTATCAAAACTGCCCCATAGTGAACTCTCTATTGTCCGAGCAGTTCCCGCAAGAACTGGCCGGTGTAACTCTCCTCCACCTGGGCAACCTGTTCTGGTGTGCCCTGGGCCACGATCTCGCCGCCGCCGTCGCCGCCCTCCGGCCCCAGGTCGATGATCCAATCGGCCACCTTGATGATATCCGGCTGGTGCTCAATGATGAGCACGGTATTGCCCACGTCCACCAGCTGGTTGAGCACGGCGATCAGCTTATCCACGTCGGCAGCGTGTAGCCCCACGCTGGGTTCGTCGAGCACGTACAACGTCTGGCCGGTCGCCCGCTTGCTCAACTCGCGCGAGAGCTTGATGCGCTGGGCCTCGCCGCCGGAGAGCGTCGGCGCGGGCTGCCCCAAACGAATGTACCCCAACCCGACATCCACGAGCGTCTGGAGCTTGCCCTGAATCGTGGGGATATTGGCGAAGAATTCCATCGCCTCGCTGACCGTCATGTCCAGCACCTCGGCGATCGTCTTCCCCTTGTAACGGATCAGGAGCGTCTCCCGGTTGTAGCGCCGCCCGTGGCACACGTCGCAGGGCACGTAGACGTCGGGCAGGAACTGCATCTCGATCTGCAGCGTGCCGTGCCCCTGGCAGGCCTCGCACCGGCCGCCCTTGACGTTGAAGGAGAAACGTCCCTTCTTGTATCCCCGGATCTTCGATTCGGGCAGCTCGGCGAAAAGATCGCGGATCGGCGTGAACACGTTGGTATAGGTCGCCGGGTTGGAGCGCGGCGTGCGCCCGATGGGCGACTGGTCGATGTTGATGATCTTGTCGATAGCCTCGCTCCCCTCAATGGCGTCGAGCGCGCCAGCTGGATCGCGGGAACCGTGCAGGATCTGGGCCATCCGCTGGTACAGCACGTCGACCAACAGGGTGGACTTGCCCGAGCCGGAAACCCCCGTGATGCACACGAACTTCCCCAGCGGGATGTGCACGTCGATCCCCTTGAGATTGTGCTCCCGTGCCCCCCGGACGAGCAATTCCCCCCCGTTCCCATTGCGCCGCTTCTCCGGCACCGGGATCGAGCGCCGCCCCGAAAGATACGCCCCGGTCAGGCTCTCCGGGCACGCCAGCACGTCCTGGAGCGTCCCTGAGACCACCACCTCGCCGCCGTGCTCGCCGGCGCCGGGCCCCAGGTCGACGATCCAGTCCGCGTGGCGGATCGTGGCCTCGTCGTGCTCGACCACCAGGAGCGTATTGCCCAGGTCGCGCATCTCCTCCAGCGTGTGGATCAGGCGGGCGTTATCC
>DSAR01000480.1 GCA_011046405.1 Chloroflexota bacterium
AGCTATGAACGGGTGCGGGCTGATTGCGAGGCGATGTTGGCTCACGGATTGACACGGATGAACGCGGATGAAGAAGAATCCGTGTCATCTGTGGAATCCGTGAGCTTTTCCGCCGACGATCTGGCGCGGGCGGTGGTGGGGTATTTGGGGATTGTACTGAATCGTCAAGCGGATCGAACATCTACTCTTGGAAGAGTCGATAATACAAGGGAATCTTTGCAGGGGACGTTTGCACGGCAAGCTTTACCTATGAGCTGGGACTATGCTGAAGTAAACCCTTTCAGTGGTTCAACTGGAGATTGGACTTCAAACTTAGACTGGGTTTTACGGTACATAGAAACCAATTCGGCACTCCCGAATGCTAAGAGCAAGGCACAGAATGCTTCAGCGACAGCGCTTCCGTTTCCTGATGATTATCTTGATGCCATCCTCACCGATCCGCCCTATTACGACAACGTTCCCTACGCGGCCCTCTCCGACTTCTTCTACGTCTGGCTCAAGCGCAGTGTAGGCGAGCTCTTCCCAGAACTCTTTGCGACGCCGACCGTCCCTAAAACGGGCGAGGCGATTATGGAGCCCACGCGCCACGAGAACGGCAAGGAAGCGAAAACGTTCTTCGAGCGGCTGTTAAGCGAATCATTTTGCCAGATGGAGCAGGTGCTGCGGCCCGGCGGCGTGGCCGTCATCGTCTACGCGCACAAGACGACCGAGGGTTGGGAGACGATGCTCAACGGGCTGGTCGAGGCCAGGTTGGTCGTTACTGGATCGTGGCCGGTCCATACCGAGATGAAGTCTCGCTTGCGGGCTACGGCCTCCGCCGCGCTTGCCTCCTCCATCTACATGGTCTGCCGCAAGCAGGCGCGCGAGCCACTGGGCTTCTGGAACGAACTCCAACCCCAGATCCAGGCCCGCGTCGAAGAGAAGCTGGCCCTGTTCTGGGAGGAGGGCATCGCCGGCGGTGACTTCTTCATCTCCGCCATCGGCCCCGGCATGGAGCACTTCTCCCGCTACGAGCGGGTGGAGACCTACGCCGGCGACCTCGTCTCCACCGCGCAGCTCCTCGACTTCATCCGTGGCGTCTCGGCCCAGTTCCTGGTCCACCACCTGCTGGCGGGCGCCAGCCGCGAGGCCATCGACAACGAGGCTCAGTTCTACCTCACCTACCGCTGGACCTACCTGGAGAACCGCGTCCCCTACGACGACGCGCGCAAGATCGCCTCGGCCGAGGGGGTCGACCTGGAGCAGTTGTGGGACCGCAAGAACGGCTTCATCCGCAAGCGCGGGGCGAATATTGAGGTGCGGGGGCCGCACAAGCGGGACGAGGTGCAAGAGATCCGCCACATGGTCGACGCGCTCCACCGGGCGTGCCAGTTGTGGGAACAGGGAAAAAGGGCCAAGATCGCCCAGCTACTGGCGCAGATGGGCTACGGTCAAAGCGGGGCCTTCTGGCAGTTTGCCCAGGCGGTGGCGGAGTGCCTGATCAATGGCAGCAAGGAGAAACAGCTGCTGGAGGGACTGCTGATCGGCAAGGACGGCTACATCCGCGAGAGCGGCGAGATCGTCGCCGAGGCGCGGAAGCCGAAGGCGGAGCAGTTGAGACTGATGGAATAATTGTTTGCTCACGGACTCATCCAATGACCAGCCCGTGAGTGACTACAGCCTCTGGTTTGCGAATCGGTAGACTGTTTGGATAACTGCCCATGCCGGCCCCTTGCTGCGATGGGGAATGGAGGCGTGGGGTGGTCAGGAGAGATCGTCAGGTTTGGCTAATCGGCGCAACCCGGGCACGCTATCAAAGTCCCGATCGAAGCTGGCGATGAAGGGAATATCCCGGTGACGACAGGAAAGAACGATCAATGCGTCATTGAAGTTGAGCTCCCCGTTGGAGGAGCGCACCAACTCGACGATATCGTCGTAGAGCACAGGGACGTCGGGCAATACCCATAGGATATCTTCCCGTAGATCATCGGCGGAGATACGTGCGAGGAGGTGGTCCAAGTCGGCTGTCCGAGGTTGCTCATGGATGCGTCGAGCCATCGTGCTAATCGCCTCGGCCAGCACACAATCGAACATCGCCACCTTTACCTGTCGTTTCTGGAAAGCCTCTTTTAGGGCCACTGCCGGACCATGCCATACGTCCTTGGGGTCAAGAAGGCCGATCAGAACAGAAGTATCAATGCCGACTACTTCAGTCATAAATCGCCTCGCTATCGACGAGGGCATCGCCTCCTATGGCGACAAGGCTTGTCAGGTTATCCAGTTTCTTTGCCGGCATCAGTCGCGTTTGACGAGCGAGTTCAGGTGCTTGAGTCTGATCAAGGGCAGTAGAAAAGACAATCACACTCACCTGGGCGCCCTCGGGCAATTTCAGAGGCGTGAGTAATTTCAAGACACCTTCGTGGTGTATAGCGTGTACGTGAGTTCCTGTTTTCATATCATCACCTCGTTACGGACGAAAACGCACTAGGATCTTCGATGCTTTAATTATACCAGAAAGCGCGGATAAAAACATTCACGCGTGAGGTGCAATATGACCGTTGGAGAGATCATTCGAACTCAGTTTCCGCTCTCGCTGGCCAAGCGCTACGAGGCCGTCCTCTTGGAGGGCGAGCCGCAGTTGCGCGTCATCCGCTTGATCGAGCTGTACGAGTCCTCGCTGCGTCACCTGGCCCTCGTCGGCCTGGCGGCTTACCGCCACCTGGGCCTCGCCGATGAGGCGGTCGAGTCCGCCCGCGAGGGCCTTGTCCGGCCTAGCCTGGGCCATTGGATGGCGCCGGGGCAGAGCGACCGGACGAGCCAAAGATCGAAGCGGAACCGGAGCAAGCAGAACCTGATACGACGAAAGGGATTCCTATGACCAAGACCTGGTTCGACGTTATCCAACCCCACGCGGACATCCGCGAGGGCCATTTCGACGAGGCGGTCTTCGCCGCCGACCTGGGCGACGTGGTACACAAGATCGCCGCCCCGGACTATAACGACCCCTACCTGTTCTTCAAAAAGACCTACCCCACCGTGGGGCTGACCAACCTGCTGAAGCGCGTTTACGCCAAGCTGACCACCGGGCAGGGGCCGTCGGTGATCCAGATTCAGACCCCCTTCGGCGGCGGCAAGACCCACGCCCTGGTCGCCATCTACCACTACCTGAAACACGGTGAACGGGTCGAGGAACTGTTGCCCGAAGGGGTGAAACTGCTCTCGCCGAATGTATCCGCCATCGCCGGGAACCACTGGAATCCCCTGGAGGGCGTCGTCTCCGAGGGGATCGCCCGCCGCACCTTCTGGGGCGAGGTCGCCTTCCAGATCGGCGGCCGCGAGGGATACGAGGCTTTCCGCGAGAACGACGAGAAGGGCATCGCGCCGGGCAAGGACAAGCTGCGCACGTTCCTGGAGGCCCACCAACCCTTCGTCATCCTCTTCGACGAAATCCTGGAATACATCAACAAGGCGCTCGACGTGCGGGAGCAGACCGACGTCTCGCTGGGCACCCAGACCTTCTCCTTCTTCCAGGAATTGACCGAGGCCGTCTCCGTTCTCCGGCGCGGGATGCTGGTCGTCACCCTCCCCTCCAGCCGCCTGGAGGACTTCGGCGACCGGGAGGAGGAGTCGTTGGCCCGGCTGGGCAAGATCTTCGGTCGCGTCGAATCGATCGAGACCCCGGTCCAGGGGGAGGAGGTCTACGCCGTCATCCGCCGCCGTCTCTTTGAAGAGGAAAGCCTGCGGCGCGTGCCGATGCGTGAGACCGTCCACCGCTATTTCCAACTCTACGTTCAACACAGGGAGGACCTGCCGGCCAAGGCGCGCGACCCCAACTACCGGGAGAAGATGGAGATGGCCTACCCCTTCCATCCCGACCTGCTCGACATCCTCTACGAGAAATGGTCGACCTTTCCCTCCTTCCAGCGCACGCGGGGCGTGTTACGCTTGTTGGCCAACGTCGTCGAGGACCTCTACCAG
>DSAR01000394.1 GCA_011046405.1 Chloroflexota bacterium
ACCCACAACGCCGCGTGGGTGTACTGCCCGCCGTTCTCGCGGACGCCCGGCGGGTAGCCCTTGATGTAACCGGGGTCGTGGGGCGTTTCGTCGAAAGGCGGGGTGAAGAGCAGGATCAGGCGCTCGTCGGGGCGAATCAACTGTTCGCCCACCGCTGCCATAGCCTGCTTTACCCGCTCCTCCTCGCCGATCCCCGAAAGGACAGCCCAGGATTGGGCCAGGGAGTCGATCTGGCACTCTTCATTCTGCTCGGAACCCAACGGGGTGCCATCGTCGTAGTAAGCCCGCCGGTACCACTCGCCATCCCAGGCGTGATCGGCCAGCGACTCCCGCAGTTTGCGCGCCCACTGTCGGTATCGGTGCGCCTGCTCCTCGCCCATCCGGTCGCCCTCGCATAAGTCGACGAAGCGGATCAGTGCAGCGTGCAGGAACCATCCCAGCCACACGCTCTCCCCCCGCCCCTCGATGCCCACCCGGTTCATGCCATCGTTCCAGTCGCCGGCGCCTATCAGGGGCAGGCCGTGCGGTCCCGACGTCTTGCCGTGCTCCAGGGCCCGGCAGCAGTGCTCGTACAGCGTGTACGCCTCGTCGGTCAGGTCGAAGTGGCCGTACCGCTCCTCCTCGTCCTTCTCCTCCTTCTCCTCGGCCAATGGCTCTCCCCGGCGGAAGGGCACCCGCTCGTCCAGGATCGCTGCGTCGCCGGTGGCGTTCACGTATTCGGCGGTGACGTAGGGCAGCCACAGCAGGTTGTCGCTGATGCGGGTCCGCACCCCGCGCCCCGAGGGCGGGTGCCACCAGTGGAGCACGTCCCCGGCCTCGAACTGGTGGCGGGCGGCCCGGAGGATGTGCTCTCGCGCCAGTTCGGGCGCCGCGTGGACGAGGGCCATCACGTCCTGCAACTGGTCGCGGAAGCCATAGGCGCCCGACGACTGGTAGAGGGCCGAACGGGCCCACAGGCGACAGGCCAGCGCCTGGTAGGGCAGCCAGCGGTTGAGCAACAGGTCCATCGCCGGGTCGGGGGTCTCCACGACCACGGCGCCCAGGAAGTCGTCCCAGAATGCCGCCGTCGCATCCCACGCCTCCGCCACCCGCGCCTCGTCCCGGTATTCGTGGATCAGGTTCAGCGCGTCCTCCCGGTCCGCGCCCTGGCCGAGCAGGAAGAAGATCTCCTGAGTCTCGCCCGGTTCCAGGTCCAGGTGAACCTGGATCGCCGCGCACGGATCCAGCCCCGGTTCGACCTCGCTCTCCAGCCCGACCCGCCCAAGCGCCGCCGGGAGATGGTAACTGCCCTCGCGCCCCAGGAACTCGGTCCGGTCGGCGGTCAAGCCGTGGGGTTGCCGGCTGGCGGCCAGGAAGGCCACCCGCTGACCGAACTCGGCTTGGTAGGCGTTGCGGGCCAGGAGCGCCTGCGTCTCGGCCTCGTATTCGGGCACCACGTACTGCTGAGCCCGGTCCCGGTGGTTGCCCAGCACCCACTCGGCGTAATAGGTGGCCGTGATGCGCCGGGTCTCGTCCCGCGTGTTCTCCAATCGTAATTGAATCACCTTGACCGGGGCGGCGGGCGCGGCGAACAGGCGCAGTTCCTGGCGCAGGTCGTGGCTGTGGTGCTCGAAGATGGTGTAACCCGGGCCGTGGCGCACCAGGTAGGGCGCGTCTTCCCGGGCCGGCAGCGGCGTCGGCGACCACACCGCGGCGGTCTGCTCGTCGCGCAGGTAGAGCGCCTCGCCGGGCATGTCGGTCACCGGGTCGTTGCGCCAGGGGGTCAGCCGGTTCTCGCCGCTGTTCCCGGCCCAGGTGTAACCGCCGCCGGCCTCGGAGACGAGGAAACCGAAGTCGGGGTTGGCGATCACGTTGATCCAGGGAGCGGGGGTCAAAATCTCCCCTTCCAAATAAATGACGTATTCGCGCCCGTCTGGGGTGAAGCCGCCCAGGCCGTTATCGAACTCTAGATCGTCGGGGCGACGCAGTGTCCCCATATCGACCGCCGGGATGTCCTTCCCGCGCAGGGGGGCCGAGGGGACGAAGCAGGGCAGGCGCGCCGGGCGGCGGCCCAAACCCGACAGTTGATCGGCCAGCCGCCCCTTTTCGCCATCCAGCACGGCGCGGGCCGCCGTCTCCAGCAGCAAGCGATCGGCGTGCGCCATCTGGTGAGCGTTCAGGATGAAAATGCCGCCGCGCCGGTTCAGCCAGGCGTCGTTATCGGTCTGGGTCACCAGGCTTTGCAGTTGGCTGTTCAATTCCTGGGCGTATCCCACGTCCTTCTGGTTGACGATCACCAGGTCGATAGACGTTTGGCGAGAGCGCCAATAGGCGTGGGCCCGGAGCAACTCACGCACCAACCCGGTCTGATCCTCTTCACTGACCCGCACCAGGAGAATGGGGAAATCGCCCGAAATGCCGAACGCCCACAGCCCGGCCTGCCCCTGGCGGTTCTCGGCCAACGACTGGGCCTCGCCCCGCATCGCAGCGTGGGGATATAGCAGGACGGACAACAACTTCTGCATCCGGGCCACGTCGGCGACGTCGAGTCGCAGGTTGCGCAACGCGGCCGCGGCCTGATCGCGCGCTCGGTCAAAGCTCTCGTCAATGCGTGTCCAGTTGCGATAACGACGGGCCAACGCCAGCGCCTCTTCCCGCGACTCGGCCGCCAGGGTGACGTAGACCGCCCGGGCCGTCGTGTGGGGCGGCAGGTCGACGTCCTGCCCCAGGGCCATGATCGGGTCCAGGGTCGTGCCGGTCGCGCCCGATAACCCGGTCGCGCCCGATAAGCCGTTCCCTTCCTCACCCTCCTCACGCTCAGGGTGCAGAAGCGCCGCCGGCGAGCGAGGCGTCCGCCCGCGCCCCATGAAACGGGCCCGGTCGCTTTCGTAGGCCCCGGTTATCTCAATGTCACCATCCGGCTCGACGAGCAACAGATGGATCACGTACAGGGAGGCCTCCCCCGATGAGCGGGGACGCCGCCGGAAGAGCAATCCATTCAGGTCGGGCAGGTGCTCGCTCTCGATGAAAAGCTTGTTGAAGGCCGGATGCTGCCGGTCGGTATCCTGGGGCGCCATAACCAGTTCGCCATAACTGGTCAACGCCAGCCGGCGCCGCCGGTCGCTGCGATTGGTGAGGGTGACGCGCCGCACCTCCACGTCGTCGTCGGGATCCACGACGACGTCGAGCGTCGAGGCAATGCCGTGATTCCGGCGCCAGAACTCGGCCCGGTGGGCGTGAAAACGCACCTGCATATCGGTCGGGGCCACGCCGGTCGGTTGCTGGGTCACCGACCAGAGATCGCCGCTCTCCCGATCCTGGATGTAGATCCAGGTCCCCCAATCGTCCAACGTCGTATCGGCCCGCCAACGGGTGAGCGCGACCGGCTCGACCGGCGCGGACCGGGGAGTGTAGGCACTGTATCCGCCTCCTGCCCCGGTGATGAGCACGCTGTACTGTCCATTCGAAAGCAGGTGCACGTGGGGCACGGGGGTGTCGCCCGGCACGTCCCAGGGCTGCAAGTCGACCCCCAGTTTATCCTGGCGTTGCACCCCGGCCGACTCCTCCAGCGCCTCCTCCACCGGCGCGTGGCGGGGTATCTGTTCTTGCAGCAGGAGTTCGAGGCTCTGCACCCTCGGGTCAGCGTGAAAGCGGCGCACAATCGTTTCTTCTGCCAGTTGATTGGCCAGCGCCAACAGGATCATCCCCTGGTGATGCACCATGTAGGAACGCACAATGGCCCGCTGTTGGCCCATCGGCATGCGCGAAGGGGTATAGTCCACCGCCTCGTAGAAGCCGTAGTGACCGAGCATCCCCTCTTCGATCAGGTGCCGGACGTTCTCCAACACCGCCTGGGGAGCGACCGGGAGCGCGATCAATGAGGCATAAGGCGCAATGACCAAATCCTCGCCCAGCCCACGTTTGCGCCCCAAGCCCGGCACGCCGAAACCCCGGTATTGATAGTTCTTGTTG
>DSAR01000278.1 GCA_011046405.1 Chloroflexota bacterium
GTTTATTCCAATTCAAATTCTTCCACTTGCTCGATCTCAACCCCTTGATCCTCATCCTTCTTGCGAGGGATCTGCTCGCGCACGTAAAATAGGAAAGCCGAACGGATCAACTTTTCGTCGGCCAGCAGTTTGCGCAGGCTGCCGCCGTAGACCCCCTCCAAGACATCGTCGAACCAAATGTCCACGAAACGTTTGATCACCTCCCACTTGGTCTTCCCCGGCTTGTACCGATCGTCGGCGATGCGGTAGAGATGATCAAAAATGTCCTGTACGGCCGCGGCCTTGAGGGCCTCCCGGTCTATATGACCGCCAGCGTGCCCCAACTTGGTGAGCACTTCACTGACCGGATAGAGCAAGGCGCTCTTTTCCAGAGAGCGTCCGCGCAAGCGATCTTGCCACGCGATCTCGGCCAATCGTTGTAACTCGGTGCTCAACTGTGCCATGAATTGTCCTCCTTTATTCAATGCTAATGCGTTCACGTGGGGGAACGCCTCTTGTGAAAGCCAGGTCAAGAGTCCCCCTGCTTCCTGCCCGCGCACGCGGGCTTCCAATAGCTTTTCAGTCTCGTAAAAGATAGTCATTGGGTTGCCGACCAAAGCTCGCACCAGTCGGGGCGTGTTATCCTCGCTGGTGAACGTCAATTGCCGCAGCTCGAACAAGTGTCCCGCCTCATCCCACAGCGCAGGCAGACGGCCCGGTCGATCCATTCCATTCTCGAACTGGGCGTAATCGTTGCGCGGCAAGAGCCCTTCGCAAGCCAGGGGCACGTTGTCCACGTACAGATCAGGGATGTCGTCTTTTCCCAGCGGTGGGACAGGGGCGTTGCTCAACAGTACTTTGACTCCAAAGTGACGCTGGAGCAGCAGCGCGTTCCACAGAGCAAAGAGAAATCGCTCTGTATCATTCCGCCCACCGGGGTTGATGGGAAAGATGAGCAGATTGCCCACCGTCTCGGCGTAACGAGGCAGATAGATGCCAAAGGGCTGCGGCTTGTCCTTCTTGGTGCGGCTGCGGAATGTGGGCGTGACAACTTTGTCCGCCAAATAGGCCTGGATGCCCTCCGCAGCTCGCATATTCAAAGCCTGCACAGCTGTATCCTCGTTGATGATGCGCCGGATTGTAGCATTGAGGCCCTCGATGAACGGCCCAGTTAGGAACGAATAGGGAAACAAGTGGAGGTAAAAAGTCTTTTCGCCGCGCACCTCGGGATAGTCGAGTTTTTCCAGCAGGAATTGAATCTGGCAAATGGCGCATATATACTTTTTGGGCTCGCCCGGCCCGCCCCGCAGCCGATTGGAAAAGACTTGCACCGTGATGTCAGAGCGGACATCGGCGGTCATCCACTTGTCGGTGGGGAACGGCCCGCTGCAATAGACACATTGTTTGTGCTGCTGCTCGACGTAATGCGCTAGATGCTCGTCAAAGCGCATTGCGGGTTGTCCTCCCGCGCTGAATACGGCATATAGACTCAAATAGTCCGCAAACAGAGATTCTTTGGGATCGGCAGTTTGCTCGCTTTCCTGGATCAACGCCGCGCCGTCCGCCTCGATGTGCTGATAGATCTCTTCTTCGGAGAGGGTCAGATCGCGCGAAAGGACATAAGCCCTGGCCCAAAGGGCGTCAAAATAGGCGTAAAAGGGATATTGCGCTTCGGGAAGCTCGAGCAATTCGTAGATTCTCGTCCACGGATCATCCACAGCGTCCTGAAAGTGTTTGTTGAGAAAGATGTAGTATGAGCGGATCAACTCGGTTTGACGCAACCGATCTACATCCTGGCTGACCAATAACTGGGTGTCATCCAGAGCGATTTGGACTTGTTCAGCGATTTCGGGATAGGTAGCTTGGGCTTTTTCAAATCCCCGCTGGGCCCAATCCCGTGCCTTGGCATCCAACTCGGCGGGATCTGGCGTGCGTCGTTGGATGATGTTATAGATCTCGCGCAGGATGTCCTTAAATGGAACTTGGAGCTCCAAGCATTTTTCATCCACCTTGATTCCGGTCGGGGCAGGCGTGATGAATTCACGATACTTGCCCGCGACCACCCGCGAGATAGTGCGGGCTATACGCTCTGCTATTCGGGAAAGATCCTCGTCACCAATGACAGGCGTGCACCCTTTCTCTGCCAGGTAGGCGATGCCATCTGGGTAATAGAGCAGCGGGATCAAGCCATACCGCTCGCGCAGTTCAGCGGCAATGGCGTTATGGATCACATTGGTCAAAATGCCCCGCTGTTCTGTCAGCCGGTGGGTGAAGAACTCGTACTGCACTGGCCGACCACTGTCGGCCAGATAGGCATTGAGATGGCCCAGGAAATCCGCTTTGAACTTGCTATCTTCCAAGGTATGGGATAAATCCGCCACATCAGCCGCGCGGACCAGGTGCAGCAGCGCGTTGACTCGCTCCAGGCCCAGGCCATACACAGATTCGCGCTTTGCATTCCAGCGCTCGCCGCCGCTGTGATGGTGTCCGGAATGGCCGCGCACCAGGCTGGTGACGTCCTCCAGATACTCCCGCCAATCGGGAATAAAGTCCTGCATGCCGAGTCTTTCGATCTCAGCAGCGAGATTCTCGCATGTAGCCAGCTTGCCAAAAGCCCCTTGTTGCCCCGGAACCTTGTTGATGTCGTGTACGGTGACGGCTGTATAGAGCACGCGTGCCTCGGTGTCGGACAGGCCCAGGAGCTGACGCAGGGTCTCGAGCACAAAGATGCCGTTGAGCACGTGCGTGTACAAGCTCTCGCCGCCCTTGCTCCCCCACTGCAAGATCGCCTTGTAACAGGTCAGACCTCGGTGAGCCACCTGATCCAGATAGGCTTTGAAAACCGATGGCTCTTGTTTACCAATCAACAGCGCAATGTGTTGCAAATCTAGATCACTCAATGTGCACCTCCTGTGTTGCTCTCTATTTTATTATACCACACTCTCACCCCCACATCCATAGGGGTATCCTCATCTCTTTCCCCGCGCCCCATCGCGCACTGCCTGCCGATCCAGCACCCCAGTCGCCGATCACGAAATGACTCTGTAATTAACTTGATAAACCTGCCTCGTGCCTGTATAATGAGATTGAGTTTTCTTACAATGCTTGTCGAAAGGTCAAGGTGATGAGCAGTACACATCTGGAATTAAGCGCTGAATGGGTAAACGTGCTGCGGCCATTGGCCGACCGTTCTTTGGATAGTTTCGTCAAAGAACTGGCCGTCCTGGAACTCTACCGGCGTCATCTCGTCTCCGGCGGCAAGGCCGCTGAATTATTGGGCATGGAGCGATTCGAGTTTATTCGCTACGCGTCCCGTCTGGGCATCCCATTTATGGACATGTCGCCGGAAGAAATGGCGGATGAAGCGGCATTGGTACAAACGTTGCGATGAACCATCCGTTGGTGATTGCCAATGCCAGCCCACTCATCGCATTTGAACGCTTGCAACGGTTGGATTTGTTGCCGCAGCTTCTCAATGTTCTGCACATTCCCCCAGCCGTGCGACGCGAGGTCCTTGGTGCTCGTGCTATGCCGACCTGGGTTGTAGAGCAAACCTTGTCCCAGCCCATCTCGCGGCAAATCCTGTCAACGCGCCTGGGCGCGGGCGAAAGCGAAGCGATTGCCCTGGCATTAGAGGTGACGCCGCTGTGTGTGCTGCTGGACGATTTGGCTGCTCGCCGCCTGGCGCAATCCTTCAATTTGAACGTGCTCGGCACAGTCGGGCTATTGTTGCTGGCCCGCAAGCGCAATGTATTACCCGCGCTACGCCCCTCTCTGGACGCCCTGATGGCAGCCGATTTCCGTATTTCCGAGGCGCTTTACGACTTTGCTCTGGCTCAGGTCGACGAGTAAGGCACATAAATGATTTTTTGGCTTACCTGTGCGTCATTTGAATCTGACAGGCAAACATCTACTTTTGCTCAACCTACCTCAATTTAACCCGTGTTTTTGCCGGCAAAAA
>DSAR01000560.1 GCA_011046405.1 Chloroflexota bacterium
ATGACGGATGACGGATGACAAACAGGAGGCATTAGAATGAACATCGAACGTATCGCGGTGATTGGCGCCGGCACGATGGGGCACGGCATCGCCCAGGTCTGCGCGACGCACGGTTACGAGGTGCGCCTCATCGACATCGACGCCGGGCAATTGGAACAGGCCGTCAAGTCGATCAACAAGTCGGTGGAGAAACTCCATGGCAAAGGGCGCCTGACCGACGAGCAAAAAGAGGCGGCGATGACGAACATCACCACCGCCACCGAGGTCACCGAGGCCGCGCCGGCCGATCTGGTGGTCGAGGCGGTGGTGGAGAACTTGGCGGTGAAACAAAAGGTCTTCAGCACATTGGACGATTGCACCCGTCCGGAGGCGATCCTGGCGAGCAATACCTCGTCCATCTCCATCACCGAGCTGGGCGCGGTCACCGGCCGCCCCGAGCAGGTCGTCGGCATGCACTTCATGAACCCGGTGCCGTTGATGAAGCTGGTCGAGGTCATTCGCGGCTTGACCACGTCGGACGAGACGACCCAGGCGGTGGTCAGCCTGTCGGAGAAGCTGGGCAAGACGCCGGTGGAGGCCCAGGACTACCCCGGGTTCATCTCCAACCGCATCCTGTGCCCGATGATCAACGAGGCGGTCTACGCCCTGATGGAGGGCGTGGGCACCGTCGAGGCCATCGACACGGTGATGAAATTGGGCATGAACCATCCCATGGGCCCGCTGACCCTGGCCGACCTGATCGGGCTCGATATCGTGCTCAACGTCATGAACGTGCTCCAGGAGGGGTTGGGGGACGACAAGTACCGCCCATGCCCCCTGCTCAAGCGCATGGTCGCCGCTGGTCACCTGGGGCGTAAGACTGGGAAGGGGTTCTACGAGTACGGGTAGCACCTTAAAGACCTTTTAGGCCTGGTTGACTGACAAGACTAACAGATGGCTAAAATTAACCGCAGATAAACGCAAATGGACACAGATTTTTCTTGTTTTTCGGTAATTACCCGGCTACCCTCCCGCAGGTTAGAAAGTGGCTGAATAACAGTAGGGGCATACAAAACTTGGGGGGCATCACAAATCAGCCACGAATTTCACGAATTAACACGAAGAAAAGAAGATAAATTCGTAAAATTCGTGCAATTCGTGACAAAAAAGCACGGAGCTATCTGCGCTCCCCCAACTCGTAGATACGCCCTAACAGTAGGGCCTAACCAATCAGTAATTCTCATTATGGAATATGCAGCATAAGACGGTTGATCTTTTCACAATTCCTCAGCGCTCTTGAAGCGAGACACTACAACGAATGGGGAAAAAAGCGAATCGCGTGCATTTAATTCGTTCCTTTCATAATTCGTTGTAGTGTTGGCGAGTACCAAAATGAGAATTGCTGCTAACCAATAGAACCCTTGCACAGCGAGCAAGAATTTGGCAGTCAAAGGCTCCTTTGTTGGTTCTGGCTCTGCCAGGTTAGGAGTTACGCAGGTAAGTTTCTGTGTCTTTAGTTCCGGCTTGGAAGCAAAGCGGCCTCGTCCGGGTTGGAGAAATGGGTAATGAAAGAGCTTGATTTAGATCGAGTTAGCCAGTTCATTGACGAGAATTTTGTCGATTTCTATCACAGCCTGATCAATGCACTAGAAGAACTTACACTGAATCAATTGCTTGAGATCAAGAACCCTTACCTCTTCAAGGTCAACTGTGTATTCTCGGTAAGCGAGTTGCTAGAGAATTTACTTGATGCTTACCTCTCTTCTTCGGAGGAGAAACTCTTCGGAGATTTCCTCGAAAATCTGGCTATCTTCATCGCCGGGCAGACGTGCGGCGGTCACAAGTCGACGGCACAAGGCGTCGATCTGGAATTCATTCACAATGACATCCATTACGTCGTCTCGATTAAATCGGGGCCGAATTGGGGGAACAGCTCCCAGGTGAAAAAGCTGGTGCAAGACCTGAAAAGCGCTGTCATCCGCGTGCAGCAGTCGCGGACCGCCAACGCTGTGCGGCCTGTGTTGGGCATCTGCTATGGAAAGACACGCACTAATGTCAACTATAGATTGCCTGGTTGTTGGAAGGTCGTGGGACAAAACTTCTGGTACCTGATCAGCGAGAATGAGTCGCTCTACACCGACATCATCGAGCCCATCGGCTACCGCGCCAGACAGCACAACGAGGCTTTTGATTCAGAGCGTGGGAGAGTCGTCAACCGTTTCACCCGCGAGTTTATCGACCGCTTCTGCGACCCGTTGGGTGGTATTGACTGGCCGAGGTTGGTGGCATTCAACAGCGGCAACTATGACCTGGACGAGATCATGACCTTATGCAATCCAACTTGAAAGCTCTGGACGTGAAGTGGGACGACGAGGCCAGGGCGTCGCAGACGATCGTTGACAAAATCGGTTACGCCCTGGCCCTGGCAGCGACCGCGATCTGGGCCGGCAACTTCGTCGTCGCCCGGGGTATCCACGAGGCGATCCCGCCCGCGGCCCTGGCATTTTGGCGTTGGGCCGTCGCCACCGTGGCCCTGGCCCCGTTTGCGCTGCGGCCTACCATCGCGGCCTGGCCCGTTATCCGGCGCCATTGGCGCTACCTGACCGTCACAGCCCTCGTCGGCGTAACCCTGTTCAATACCCTGATCTACGTCGCCGGTCACACCACCGAGGCGATCAACTTATCCCTAATCGCCGCTTCCTCCCCCGTTTTCGTCATCCTCCTGGCTCGATTCCTCTACGGCGACCTAATCACGCCTCCCAAGGCCATCGGCACCGTCGTCGCCCTCGGTGGGGTCACGTTGCTGATCACCGCCGGTTCCCTGGACCGGCTGTTGCGTCTGACCTTCGCCATCGGCGATCTATGGATGCTGCTGGCAGCGCTGGCGTTTGCCGGGTACAGCACGTTGGTGAAGCACAAGCCCGAGGCAATGGACACGCGCGTCTTCCTGATGAGCACTTTCACGCTGGGCGTCCTGTTTCTCATCCCCCTGTATTGGGGTGAGCGCCGGCTGGGCTATGTCATTCACCTTACCCCTGTCACGACCCTGGCCGTGCTCTACGTGGGGATCGGCGCCTCGCTGGTGGCGTTTTTCGCCTGGAACGAGGCCATCGTGCGCATCGGCCCCTCGCGGGCAGCGCTGATGTACTACCTGGTGCCAGTCTTCAGCGGCGTTGCCTCATCCCTGATCCTGGGCGAGCCGGTGGGCGTCGTTCACGTGTTGAGCATGGCCCTGATTGTCAGCGGCATCGCCGTCGCCACGCGCGCCGGTGCGTCGCAGCGGGCGTGCGCTTCCGGCGGCTAAATCGGAAAAGCACGGCGGTGACGTGTACGATCCGGCATGCCGTCTCGATATCCCAGGGGGATACTCAGGCGACCGACGCTTTACAACTTCGACTACCCCACTGCTTTGGCCACTGTGACCTTGAGGTCGTTGAGGTCGCCGGGCCGCGCCTCGTCTGCCGCTAGACCGTGACCGCAGCGAACACGAGATGTGATGACCAGGGGGCGCAAGTCACGAATGGGCTCGAATTTACGAAAGGAGGTGTGCTGGGCGAAAAAGGTCGGCAATATGTGTTATGTTGCGCTATACCATAGTTGTAAAAAATTGGGAGGATAATTGTATGAACAGGACCAGATTTACAAGTCTGATTGGATCGTTTGTGGGCGCCGTTGTACTACTCGCGGTCTGGGCCCTTGTTTTTGGCGGCACGCTCACGTCCGCTGCGCCAGCGAACACCTGCCCCACCGATCTCTTTTTCTCCGAGTACATTGAGGGCAGCAGCTACAACAAGGCTATCGAAATCTACAATGGCACCAGTAGCGATATCACCTTTACCGGTCAATACACGCTAGCTTTATACTCCAATGGCAGCGCCTCGGTCAGTCAATTCGTCGCTCTGAGTGGCTCAATTGCCCAGGGCGATGTTTTCGTCATCGCCCAC
>DSAR01000270.1 GCA_011046405.1 Chloroflexota bacterium
TACGAAAAACCCAAAGATTAGTGACAATTCGTGTCATTCGTGGCGAAAAATTGACTGCTCCCCTCATAAATCAGGGACGTTGCCATTATACAGTGTTTCTCGACAGCGTAAAAGTTGATGTTCCCCCGCCGATTTGCCAACGCTCTCCAATGCTGGTATAATGTGCTGCGTGCCACCCTAGCTCAATTCGGCAGAGCAATCGCTTCGTAAGCGATAGGTTTTGGGTTCAATTCCCAAGGGTGGCTTTTATTACACAAGCCCCACATCAAACTGGGGCCTTCTTTATGATAGGACCGATGGGACCATGGGCCGTTCCTTTTTGGGAGTAGACTAGCGCATCTGTAGGCCTCTATGACCGTTCAAATCTCGCGCGATTTCTGGCGCATAGTTTGGGACATCCTCAGCAGCACGTATACCCTCATGATCTTGCTGTTGGGCGTGGCCTTTGGATTGCTCATCATCGCCTGGTTTCCCCAAATCCCCTCCGGCGACCCCGTCGCCTACGCCCAATGGCTAACTGACACACAGAATCGTTTTGCGACGGCAACGCCAACGATGCAGGCCCTGGGGCTATTTGACGTTCCAAACACATTGCTCTTTCGCACGCTGCTCGCTCTCCTGGCCGGTATCTTGATCCTCAGATTGATCGAGTCCATCGATCGATGGCGTTTCCATCGAGGCATGACCCCACCGTCTGCCAGTTGGCGAGAAACGTTCTCCCTTCAACGACACGACGTGATCGAGGCATTGGGCCAACGGAAACGGTATCGTATCTTGACTGACGACGAGACCGCGTTGACCCAAATCGACCGCTGGCCCTGGGCTGATGTCGCCCCCATCCTTCTCTACGGCGGAGGGTTGCTTCTGTTGACGGGTTTGCTCGTCGGCCGTCTCTGGGGATGGAAGACCGACGCACCAATTCTCCAGGGCCCAGATAGGGTGACGCTTCTCGATACAGAAAAATGGATCGCTTTGGCGGAGGACGATGGCCGGCGGATCGTCCATAGCCGGGACGTTGTACCGGTGATACACCAACGGGGGCCAGGGGTAACCGTTCGAGCAAACGACGATACCGGCGCCCCGTTGTTACTTCAACAGACGGTTAAGTCGGATCCGGTCCCTCACCTGATTCTCACCCTGGCCGAGGATCAATACTTCGCCATCCCCGACGCGCAATTGATCGTGCGCTTGACCGCGCAAGCACACGAGACGGTCTCCCCTCACGATCTCATCCTCGTACAGGTGTATCGCAGCCCATCCGGACAGCTGGAGACCGAGAGAAGCATCGGGGCCGAGGAAGACGCCGAAATATCCTTGGCGGGGATCGAACTGGCGTTCACGCCAGCCCCCTACACACAGGTGAGCGTCACGTTCAATCCCGGTCGCTGGCCAACGGCCATCGGGATCGTGATCTTGATCGCCGGGATATGGGGTAACATGGTGTGCCCTCCCTATCGCACCTGGATCAGAGAGACAGATAACGGCGTCGAGCTAACCGGTCACGATCTGCCGATATGGTTAGAAAGTGAAGACCCATGTCCCCCGGCATGATTTTCCCTGGGTTAGCGTGTGGTATGCTGCTAGCCATCCTGGGCCTGACGATTTGGGACGCTCGAAACCCTCGAATTCAGATTGCTCACATAACGACGATCACCCAGTGGATTCCGGGAGCCTTGCTGTTGATCGGTGCGCTGGTGAGCGGGCGTGACGACGTCCGGCTCGCTGCCCTATCTGTCCTGGCAGCGATAACCGCTTTTCCCCTGACCGGACATCAAAGACATTCGTTGGGGCGCTTGGCCCTGGCCGTCCTTCTCACGACGATGGTCCTTGTCTGGACGATTACTTTTCACGCCACTTGTGCCCCCATTGCTCCCCCCGTCGTTCTCTTTTTGATCGCCGCTGCTGGCGGGTTGGGCGCTCACGTCCTCAGTCTGTCGGGAGGTGAACTTTGGAGCAAGATCGGGGCTAAAGCAGGGGATTCACTCGAAGTGGACGATGAAGATGAAAAACAAGCCGGAGAGCGCGAAACTGCGGCTGGGATAGACCAGCCTCTCGAGACAAGCAGAACAAAGCGACTCACGCTCCAATGGCTGGCCCAGATGACCTTCGCCTTGCTCACCCTGGTCATTGGCAGTGTCACGCTCGTCAATTTGTGGCAATGGGGAACCGCTTGGCGTGAGCCATCCCACACCAGCGCTCTCGTTGGAACGTGGTTGATCTGGGCGGGCGCCTGGATGGCCTCCCGTCGCCCGTGGTGGTTGCGAACGGTGCTATACGCCTTGGCCCTGGCTACACTCATCGTCACCATCACGCGCTGCGCCTAGACGGGGTGATGCATGAAGCCAATCATCATAGGTGTGGCCGGAGGCACCGGATCGGGAAAAACGACCGTCGCCAATCACATTCTCGAGCAGGTGGGCGCCGAACACGTGGCCTACATTCCTCACGACGCCTACTATCGCGATCACAGTCACCTGTCCCTCAGCCAACGCCAACAGGTCAACTACGATCATCCCGATGCCCTGGAAACGGAGTTGCTCATCGAACATCTCAGAGCCTTGCGCCAAGGGCGCATCGTCGAGATACCGGTCTACGACTTTAGCACCCACACCCGCACTCAGCAGACGCTGTCCATACATCCCGCGCCCGTAATCCTGGTCGAGGGTATCCTTGTTTTTGTGCACGTTGAATTGAGAGCGCTTTTTGACGTCAAGATTTACGTCGACACGGACGCCGATGTGCGCTTTATCCGGCGATTGAAACGGGACATCGAGAAACGGGGACGTACACCTCAATCGGTCTGCGAGCAATATCTATCGACAGTGCGCCCGATGCACCTGGAGTTTGTCGAGCCGAGCAAGCGCTACGCCGACGTGATCATCCCAGAGGGGGGATTCAACGAGGTCGCCATCGAGATGGTCGCTGCCCGCTTGAGAGGCATGTTAGAAGAATGTTGACGCTAGATTTTTCTGGGTTCTTTTGGCGAAACGGCCAATCTTTCCAGACGGCGCAATTCTCGTAAGAGCGATTGGGGTGTGATCGTCGTCTTGCGCATGAAACCTTGACTTTGCTTATTCAATCGACGAAGTTCGGGCGTCGTCACGTCCTTGGAGGTCAAAACGATCACGGGCGTATCAGCGGTTCGCTCGTCGGCCCGCAAAGCCTCCAGCACCTCGAAACCGTTCAAATCCGGCATCAGCAGGTCGAGTAGGATGACGTCGGGGCCTTCGTCCAGAGCCAACGCCAGCCCATCTCGTCCCCCAGACGCTGCTAAAAGGGTATAGCGATCCATGGTTAACATCGCCTGGAGCAGTTTGATCATCTCGGCATTATCATCAATGGCCAAAATGGTGACGTGTTCCGGCAACGGTCTGGCTATCTCCAATCGACCGAGCAGGGCTTGCATATCCTCCAGGCGCACCGGTTTCGTCAGGTAATCCACCGCTCCCAGACTGAACGCCAACTCACTATTTTCCAATACCGAGATGACCAACACTGGGATGTCCCGGGTTTCTGCATCAGATTTGAGCTCCCGCAACACATCCCACCCACTGCGATCGGGCAACATAACGTCCAAGGTAATCAACGCCGGTTGTGAACTTCGAACGCGCTCAAGCACCCCTGCGCCGTTGTAGTGCTGAATCGGTTCATACCCCTCCCGACGCAAGTAAAAGGCCAAGAGTTTACTGAATTGTAGATCGTCCTCGATGACGAGCACTGTCTTTTTGGTCTCGGCGTGTGTCAAGTTGCCCCCTGTTTCACGAGCCGATAGATAAATGGCTGCTCGTGGCTAATCTCTCACCGCGACCATGCGAAATCCCAAAGAACCAAAAAAATTCACTGTTTGGCACGATTTGCGTAAAAATTTTAATACGTACCTCAATTTTTCTCCGTGTTCTCGGTGGCTCTGTGGTGA